>NZ_JACRSR010000006.1 GCF_014384795.1 Gehongia tenuis
TCGACACGGCATTCAAACCGGAGGTCATGCGATTTTTCGGTGTGCAGCGGCAAGCTTACACCACTAAGCGAGATACTTCCGGGGGTTATGCGCGAAATCATACGAACGGCGAATAGAGCTGAGGAGGAGGCAGCGAATGAATAAAATTTGCATCGTCGGCAATCTAACCAAGGACCCGGAGCTTCGTGCCACGGAACAGGGGAATGCGGTATGCAGTTTCACCGTAGCGGTGAACCGCCGCTATAGGGATCAGGACGGCAACACGCCCACGGATCCCCGAGGAGCGACAGCGACTTTTATTCCGGTGGTAGTCTGGCGTGATCTTGCGGAGAACTGCGCCAAGTATCTCGCCAAAGGACGCAAGGTGGCCGTAAGCGGGGCGCTGCAAATCAGGAGCTATACGGACAGGGACGGCGTGAAGCGGTGGGTATCGGAGATACAGGCCAACGAGGTGGATTTCCTCACGCCAAGGGGCGAGTCCTCGAAGGATGAAGCGCCAGCCAGGCGGGAGCAAGAGGCGTGGCAAACATCACCTGAAGACGACTGGCTGCGGGAAGCGCCGGAGGAGCAAGATGATCTGCCCTTTTGAGGAGGCCGGTCATGGGCAGGCGGACTAAGCTTGTGATCCAGGGCACGCTGCCGGGCCTCAACGAGTACATCAATGCGGAGCGGCGCAATAAGTATCTGGCGGCGAAGCTCAAAAACCAATCGGAGCATGTGGTCATGAGCTATGCGCGGCGCCAGCTCCACGGAGTGCATTTTGACGGCCCGGTAACGATGACCTACACCTGGTACGAGCCCAGCAGGAGGCGGGACAAGGATAATGTGTCGAGCTACGGGCGCAAGGTGATCCAGGACGCGCTGGTCAAAGCGGGCGTGCTGGCCGGGGACGGGTGGAAACATATCGAGGGGTTCCGGGACCGGTTTGCGGTGGACAAGGAACACCCACGGATTGAGGTGGAGTTGGAGGAGGCAGAACCATGAACGAGCTCAAACCCTGCCCGTTTTGCGGGAATCTGCCTGTTGTTGCAAAATATGAACCGAGATTATACAGGCCTGTTATGAACCATACCTACTGTATTGTCTGCTGTGAGTGCGAGATGATGTTCGGCTGGGATTATGATTATGGTGGGCGCTTTGATACTGAAGAAGAAGCCGTAGAAGCGTGGAACAGGAGGGAAGAACCATGCGGCTGATAGACGCGGATGAGCTTATGGCAACAATAAAGATGCATGATTATCCGTTGCGTGGCCATTACAATTCTACTGACCGGGGAATGTGGACCGCGGGGATCCAACAGGCCATCGATGAAGCCCCTACCATCGACGCCGTGCCGGTGGTGCATGGACGGTGGGAAAAGCGTAAGGAAGATACGTTGATTCATTGGGATTGCACGCAATGCGGTATTGGCTTTTTGGATGATATAGGACTGGATAAACTGCACTACTGCCCCAACTGCGGTGCAAAGATGGATTTGGAGGATTGACGATAATGTATGAGAAGCTGCTTGAAACATTGCACCGCATGGATGACGGGGCAAGGCCGGGGCCATGGGTTGTAAGAAACGACAATGATGGCAGTTGGCTTCCGTTCTGGGTCATAAGCCATGAGCTGGACGAAGAGGGTGAGTGGTTTGCAGAACTTCACGTCGGCGATTATGGAACTGCAAAGTTTATAGCGATGACGAGGCAAATTATACCACAGGTCATTGAAGCCCTGGAAGACATGCAGACCGAATTGGAACAGGGCCGAAAGGAACGGGACGCGGCGATAAAAGACATTCCGCATAAATGCTGGTCATGCGCAAACGGGTTCTATACGGATAATGGTTTCGATTGTGATCTGACGCATTACAAAAGCGGCTGTAAAGATTGTCTAAGCTGGCAATGGCGCGGTGTCAAGGGGGACGAGGATGTATGAGGAACTAATTAAGACACTTAGAGCAGGCATTAGGTGTTATGGTTGTAAATACGTGGAACTCCCAGAATGCGAGAACTGTTATATCTCCATCGAAGCTGCTGACGCCATTGAAGAACTGCTATTTTTATGCGGTAAAGGGGAAGCGAGTGTGACCAAGAACGATAAAGGGGTCTAAGGGGGCCGACGATGTACATTAATGCGGACATGCGGTCCTATATCATCAGTTGCGCAGCGACACTGTCCTACTATGAGGCGTTGTTGGAGCATCCGCCCGAACGGCTCCATGTGCCGGTGAGGGACGCTAAGATGGCCAAGGCTTACTGCGGAAGGGTGCTGGATGAGCTGATGCGGGAAGTGGACGAGGATCAGGCTGTCGAGGTGGTCCGGTACTCTACGCGATGTGATCTTCGAGTGGTCCCAAATGAGCGGATGGCGGCAAAGCGGGAGTTGATTGTGGTGGACCCACGGGACATAGAAACATTGCTGCGGGATAGTATATCGGACTGCGCCCTCTGCCTCAAGACGGGCAAGGAGATCAAACGGTGCGATAAGCGCAAGCGGCTGCTGAGATTGGGGATTACGCCAAAGAGCTAAAGGGGCTGAGCGATATGACTGCGCTGCTCACAGCGGCAGAGAACGGAAATATCCTTGCTCAGACAAAGGCGCTTGCTATGAGGGTTAAAGCGTCGGCAGTAAGAGGTGGCGAGTTAATACAGATGGGGCTGTTCAATGTGGCCCTTGCCGCCGAGACCATAGCAACCAAGGCCAATACGGCCGCAACGAATGGTGGGATAGTCGCCAAGATTGCCGCCGCTGTAGCATCAAAGGCCGCTGCCGCTGCTCAATGGCTCTGGAACGCGGCCATGGCGGCGAATCCTATCGGCCTTGTCATTGCGGGCGTTGGCGCGCTTATAGGTGTAATTGCCGGGCTCGTTGCAATCTTTGACACGAGCAGCGCCGCCTACAAAGAAGAAAAGAAAAACCTTGAGGATCTCAGAAAGGAACACGACGAATACGCCAGCACTCTTGCGGACAGCAAGGACGCGGCGCGGGAAGAGGCGGCGGGTAAGGTTGCCCAAGCCCAGGCAAACCGGAATCTGCTGAACTCCCTTGCGGAGCTTGTGGATGAAAACGGCGTGTTCTCCGGCTCCGTGGAGGAGGCCCGGCACGCGGTATCCGAACTCAACGGCAACATTGACGGGCTGGGGCTGGCTTTTGACGAGACTACCGGCAAGATCAATATGTCCGCGGAGGAACTCCGGGCGTACGGAGACAACCTGCTGGCCGTCACCGAATACCAGGCCGCAGAGGAGCAGTACAACAACATCCTGAGTGAGCGCACCGCTTTGCAGGCCAAAATCAACGCACTGGAAGAGAAAAAAGCAGTCTACCAGCAGATGGCGGACGAGGGAAACATGAAGCAGAGCGAGGCCAACAAGCTCATTTCGGAAGCGGACGACCTGCTCACGGATTACAATGCATCCATGCGCGATCTGGAAGTGGACGTGGCCGCCTACGAACGCACCGTGCAAAAAACCTATAACAAAGAGGCGGATCTGGCGGTCAAGCGCCAGAATATCATGAACAATCAGTCCAAGGATGTAAAGAAACTCGCAAAGCAGTACAACATGTCCTTTGACGAGATCATTGACGAAGCGGCCAAACTGGACGGCGGCCTTGAAGAATGGTCCGAAAAACAGGCCATGCGCTTCACGGAATCGGGCATGGATCTGGCCTTGCTGGCCAAGAAGTGGGGCATGACCACTGAACAGATTGAAGCCTACTGCCAGGAATGGGGCATGGATTACAACGAGTTCAACGAGGAGATGAAGAAGACCCATACGGAAGCCGGCGAGGATATCAATGCTCTTGCGGCCAAGTGGGGCGTGTCGGCTCAGTCCATTCGGGAATGGATTGCCATGAACGAATCGGACGTCCAGGGCTGGTCGGACATGATGACAGACGCTTGGACGGACTACAGCGAGACAGTGACGGAGCGCACGGAAAATGTGGTCAACGGCTTTGAGAAACTGCCCAAGAAATACGATCAGTCCGCCAAGGAAATGCTGGAGAACCTCCAGGTCAACAAGGAGCGGTATGCGGCCTGGGAAGCCAACATGGAGGAAATCACCCGCCAGCTCGGCCCTACGGCAGCGGAGGAATTCAGGAAGCTGGGCCCCGAAGCCAACAGCGCCCTGGAAGAAATCCTGGGCAGCACGGACTTATTGGACCAGTACCGCGAGGTATTCGGCGTGAAGCTGGACGAGACCACCGGCCAGGCCATTGAGGACTGGAACAATCCCAGCTTTATCGGTGCGCCCAATGAATCCATCAATGAATCCGCTCAAATCGTGTCGGGCAACACGGCCCTGCAGGATGCGGCGGGAACCAAGGTGGACGACGCCTTGAAAGCCATGGAGACCTCGGTGAAAAATGCCGACTTTGGATCGGTGGGCAAAACCATGGCCACCGATATTGTGACAGGCGTGGCCAAAGCGGATATGTCGGGCATCGGCAAGGCCGTGGCCAATGCGATCAAGTCCGGTATGCAGCAGGCCACGGCTTCGGCCAAGTCCCTCAGCAGCTCCGTGCAGGAGGTGTTCCGGGGTATGTCCCGGGAGTGTGAGGCAACGGTGGTCAAGATGATGTCCCAAATCAACTCGGCTATTGCCACCCGTGCAAACTCCGTCAAAGTATCGATGGTGGGCGTAGTTACGGGCATGCTGAATGGGCTTAAGGACTTGCCGGCCAAGGCCGCGGTCTATCCACAAAAGATGATGCAGGACATGGGAACGGCCATCACCGCCCGTACCGCATCACTGGGCGACAAAGCCCGCGCCGCCGCAAGCAACATTGTGCGGGGCCTTGAGCCCATGGTGGAGGACGGTGGAGACGTTGCCAATCGAATGATAGATGGCATGCTGAAGGTGCTGAACAGCCGCGCCGGGGAACTGTACGCCAAGGCCAGGCAAATTGCGGAACAGATCGCCGCTACGATGCGGAAAGCCCTGGATATCCATTCTCCGTCCAGGATCATGATGGAAATGGGCGGCTATATCATACAGGGCATTTATGACGGGCTGGAAAGCGCTGAGAACAGGCTGTACCGCAAAGCGGGCTACATCAGCAAGGAACTGGCGGACCGGCTGTCCGCATCACCGACGATCACGCCTAATATTGTGGACCGGCTGCAGACGGCGGCGGACTACGGCCCGGCCCGAATTTACACCCACAGCTCCGGCGCCCAGCCAGCTTTGGCGGGGGCGGGCGCGTCGTACAGCACAAGCCTTACTCAATACATCACTACGCCCAAAGCACTGTCGCCGTCCGAAATGACGAAGGAAGCGGAAGACATGCTACGGCGCTCAAAATGGCAGTTGCCTTAAAGAGGGGGTAAGCATGGATCAAAACACCGTATGGATCTATGAAAACAGTATCGGCAAGATCACGTTTGCATGGGAGTCGCCCCACTGGATCACCATGTTTGACGGCATGAGCAGTGTGGAGGTGGATATCTCCCAATCCCGGGGGCCGCGCCAGATTGGCGCCACCATCGCAAGCCAAAGCGTGCGGCCAAGGTCCCTTACACTGGACGGCTGCCTGTTTGATCCTGTGGGGGTCAATCGGGAACGATTGATCGACATCATAGCCCCGCAGGTCCCGGCAACGCTGACCATGGTGGACGGCGCTGAATCCTGGTATCTTGATGTTGTACCGGAAAAAACGCCGGAAATCGAGCCGGGTCTGGGCGTTCAGAATTTCCAGCTTCGGCTTTTTGCCGCCTATCCCTATTGGCGCACCACGGCGTCCTATTCGGTGCAGGTGGCTGGACTGGTCCCGATGTTCCGCTTCCCATTCTTAACCGGCGGCACCTGGTGGATATCCAAATACAGCGACAGCTATTTCCGCAGTATTGAGAATCAGGGCAACGTGCCTGTGGAGTTCCGAGTCACCTTCACGGCGCGGGCCGCCCTTATCAATCCCGAGTTCTATCATGTGGATACCCGCAAGAGAATTGCTATCAAAAAGACCATGGTTGCAGGCGAACGCATTTTAGTGTCAACAGCTTATGGTGAGCGGGGCGTAATTGTGACGGCGCCGGACGGCACAGCTTCCAACGGGTTCAAATTTTTGACGATTGACAGCGATCTGTCCATGACGCTGCAGCCAGGAAGCAATCTGCTCCGGATCGACGCGGAAAACAACCGCGAAGGGCTGGGTGTGAGGCTGGAAGCCCCGCAGGGGGTGAAATCCGGTGTCTGATTTCTACATCTACAACAACGTCAAAGAACGGATAGGCATTATCCAAAACGATGAGTCGGTGCAATGGCTGGAGAATTATCAATCCCCAGGCGAGGTCAAAGTCGTGGTGAGAGTAACAGAGGATAACCTGGCTCTGCTTGTTGACGGGAATCGAATCTATAACACCGACAGCAACACGGCGGCGCGAATCTCCTATGTCAGCATTGTGGAGGCGGAGAGCGAGCACAGCATCATTGCCCGGGCAGACCTTACCGCTGAACTGCTGAGCGACAGGGTGGTTATGGCAACGGAAAATGTAACCAACGTGGAAGCTGCTATGTATGCCATCTACGCCAAAAACCGCCGCGGATTGCCTATCGAAATGGGCACGGCACAGGGATACACCGAGCGGCTGGACATGGAAATCACCTGGAACACAGTACTGGATGCGCTGAATGCCTTGGCGGCGTCCTCGGGGCTTGGTTACGTGGTCGGGTTTGATCCGGAAACAGGTATTGAGACACTGAAGGTCTACAAGGGCATAGATCGATCCGTTGAGGGTAGCGACAATTACGTGGGTTATTTTGGGACGGATGTTGGCAATATCAGCAATCTTGAAATTACGACGGGCACCACCGATCTTAAAAACGTGGCGGTGGTCGCCGGCGAGGGGGAAGGCTCCGCCCGAACGGTCCGTATTGTGTCTTTGGGTAACGTTTCGGGCGAGAACAGACGGGAATTGTATGTGGATGCAAGGGACGTCCAGCGCGAGGCCCAAATTGCCGTGGATACCGGGCAGGTGGACGAAAAAGGCAATCCCATCTATGAGTATCAGACCAAGGTCTATACCGATGCCGAATACAATGCGCTGCTGGACGCAAGAGGCTATGAAAAGCTGGCGGAGCATCTGAGCAGTTTTGGCGTAACCTGTGATATTGAACAGTCCAATCTGGAATACGGCGTGGATTACCACCTGGGCGACCGTATGCCCGTCAAGCTCACGGACTATGGCATTACCGCCTCGGCAGTGGTGTCGTCGGTTAACCGTATCTATGAGAGCAGCGGCACGCGGGTTGTTGTGACCCTAAGTGATTTTAAACTAACGGAGTAAAGGAGGAAGACCATGGTTTGTTTCCCTTTGGATAATGTTGAATACGATGCGTCGGCATTGGGAGCTTGGTCGGGGACCCGGACCCGCGGTGTATATGCGGCTGACGGGCATTATGCGGTCACGGCAAACGGAGGCATGTCGGTGAGGGTAAGTCCCGGTCTCGCGTGGCTGCAAGCCGGAGATTTTTGGGGCGTGAATGCTTATGAAAATGCGGCGCAGGTGCTTATGCTGGACACGGCGGACGGCTCCCTGGACCGTGTCGATGCTGTGTGTGTCCGGTTGGACAAAAATCTGAATAAAGGTGAATTGGTCGTGAAGAGTGGCGCTTATACACCGCAACCGCCCACCATTGCCACGCCGGTGCGTGATGCAAATTACGATGAAATCTATGTGGCCACTGTGTATGTGCGTGCCGGAGCAACGGAGATCCTGCAAAGCGATATCACTGACCAGCGGCTCAACGAGGCCTATTGTGGCATCATGCGGGATGGGGTGACCGGAATACCCACGGAAGAACTACAGGCCCAATGGTCGTCATGGTATGCAGGGTATACTACTGGGGCACAGCAGGAGTTTGGCGCGTGGTTTGAAAGCATGAAAGGCCAGCTCTCCGAGGACGCGGCGGGTAATCTCCAAAATCAAATCAACGCCCACGCGCACACGGGCGAGGACGGGACGGCGCGAGTCAACGCCATGGACGCGGACACGGTGGACGGGATGCACGCGGAGGCGTTTGCGCGGCGGAATCTGCAATGGTTTGACTTACCTCTCCGGGATGGCTTTATTGGCCCGGCCAAGTATGCAAAGGACGATATGGGGTTTGTGCATTTGTATGGACAGATCTATAAAGCGCCGGGCGTTGTGGTGCCGCTTGGCTCCATTGTCGCTGACCTGCCGGTGGGATACTATCGTCCTGGACGCCTTGCAGTACCCGTAACCAGCAATTACTCCAGCGGCGGTAATCCAATATTTGATCCGGATGTACTTGTAATCATAGATGGCGCTATATGGGTGCCGGTGCATAACAATGCCAACAGCAATACGTCCAGCGCACCGGTATTTGATGCACAATTTTATGTGGGGGTGTGATGATGTACACACATAGATGGGTCATAGATGCACAGGGCTACTATAGGTTCCCCGTATTGGTAGAGATCGACGGGAGCGGGCGCGAGGCCATTCAGTACTACACTTTACAGACGGGCGAAAGCCTGGTGGGTGTCCGGGTTAGCAGTGAGGCCGTTCGGCCCAAATGGGATGGCAATGGGTGGATTGAGGGCGCGACAGCGGAAGAAATAGAGGAATGTCGGGCCCACCATCCGGTGCCGGGCCCGACATTGGCCGATCGGGTGGCGGATATCGAGGACGCGCTTACCGAAATGATGTTTGGATCAAAGGAAAGCGGAAGCTTTCCCAAATCCGAAGGACCAGGGGGGTCAGAGGAAAGCGGACGCTTTCCTAAACCCGAAGGGGGTGCGGCATGACGGCAATGACGAGAATAGCGTGCCGGACGATTCAAAGGCGCATGGAGGCGGGCGGGAGCTGGGAGAGTGTGATCCTTGACTATCCGGGACTTACGGCAGAACAGCTTGCAGAAATCCGGGCGGAGGTGATGGGCGGCAGTGAACAGTGAAATCATTGTGGCCCTGGTGGCCTTTGCGGGAACGCTGGCAGGAACCTTCGGCGGAATTTTGACCTCCTCCAAGATGACGAACTACCGGCTGCAGCAGTTGGAGAAAAAGGTAAATGAACACAACCAGTATGCCCGGCGGATGCCGGTAGTTGAGGAGCAGATCAAGGTGGTCAATCATAGGCTTGAGGATCTGGAGAACTATCATAAATAGACCTTGGCAGCACCCAGAGGAATTGAGGGTGTGATAGGGTGAAGAAAAAGGAGCGTGAAAGGATGCAAATCATAGAGCAGCTGCTTCCAGCGGGAGCGAAGAACAAACCGGGGCGGACCATGACCCCGAAGTATATTACGATGCACAACACCGGCAACAGTGCAAAGGGCGCGGACGCGAAGGCCCATGCCAGCTACCTCACCAGCGGGGCCGGAGGCCAGAAGGTCTCCTGGCATTACACCGTGGATGACGGCGTGATCTATCAGCACCTTGCTGACACCGAGCAGGGCTGGCACGCGGCGGACGGCAGAGGCCCCGGCAACAGTCAATCCATCGGGATCGAGGTATGTATGTTCGAGGGGATCGATCAGGCAAGGGCCGAGGCCAATGCTGCCCAGCTGGTGGCCCAGCTCATGCACAGGCATGACATCCCCCTGGCCAATGTGACCACCCATCAGCATTGGTATCCCAGCAAGTACTGTCCCGCGCTGATCCTGCCCCACTGGGACAAGTTTGTGGCGGCGGTAGAGACGGCGTACAACGGAGGGGAGGCACAGATTGAGGTGAGTAAGGGACACAGCGTACTTGTCGAGTGGAGCAAGGGCGCGGAGGTCAAGGAGCTGCAAACCATCCTGAATGGACTGGGATACGCCCTTGAAGTGGACGGGACCTATGGTCCGGCAACGGAGGCGGCGGTCAAAGACTTCCAGAAGGCACATGGCTTAGACGTAGACGGCAAGACCGGCCCCAAAACGTGGACAGCGTTAGAACAGGCAACGGCGGCTAAGGACGACACCTTGTACCGGGTGCAGATCGGAGCCTACAAGGACAAGTCCAATGCGGAGGCGGCGAAGGCAGCCGTGGAAGCGGCGGGGTTTGAGGCAATCATCAAGATGGATGACGGGGAGGGATAAATAATGGAGTTTGCGGAATACATCATCGGGGATGCGCTGATCCTGGTACCGGCGCTGTGGATCGTGGGAGCGCTGATCAAGCACGCCTTCGTCAGCGTGCCGAACTGGACGATCCCCTTCGTGCTGCTGGTCCTGGGGATCGGCGGCGCGATGGGGCTGATGGGTCCGTCGGTTGAGAGCGTGATCCAGGGCGTTCTGGTGACCGGTGCGGCGGTGCTGGGAAATCAGCTCGTGAAACAGGGAGCTAAAGTCCAAAAGGGCTCCAACTAAAATATAGGCACTACTTTTTTGATTAGACAAAATGGCAAGACCTAACGAAAGCTGGATTACCTTAGAACCTCAAAAATGATATAATATCATTATCCAAGGTATCTTGGAGACGGGACGCAAGCGTCCGTTAATCCGCCCCTGGCAGTACGTCCCCCAAAATCCGGGATTGGACGGAGGCCAGGGGCTTGTTTTTATTTTTAACCAATATTTTTTCAAAAAATGAGTTATATAACGTTTTCTTTCAAAAAATATTGCTCATTTTTGAGAATATAAAGAGAGGTGAAACCCATGAGTAACATGATAGAACACGGAGATATGGTTGCTTTCCATCCGGGTTATTACGTCAAGGACCTGATCGAGGAGCTGGGGATCACCCCGGTGGCCTTTGCGAAAAGGATAGGCATCCCGAAGAAAACAATCAGGAAATTAACAAATGGTGAAATCAGTCTATCGGATGAAATGGCCCGTAAGCTTTCTGCGGCAACGGGGATCAGCGTTGATCTATGGCTTAACTTGCAAAGGTCGTTTGACGAAAAGGCCCATAGCCCTGAAAGCGCTGCTATATAGGCATCCGTTAAATTGCCGGTAACTTGTAAGAATTACTTGCAAATTCAAAATGTGAGCAAATAAAAAGACGTGAGAACAACCTCACGTCTTTTTTCTTTTAATGACTATTCCGAACAGCCCATTTACAAAGATATAAAATGGGTTCGAATAGTCAATGCCTTGGTGGAGCTAAGGGGATTCGAACCCCTGACCTCTACGATGCGAACGTAGCGCGCTAGCCAGCTGTGCTATAGCCCCATGAAATCCGGTTTCTCCGGGCAAAAAGTATTATATACAAAAACCGGATGAATTTCAACTAATATTTTAAAAATGCTGGATTTGCTGGCTCATGACCAGCGTGCGGGGTACGAATCCATAGGCCTCATAGAGCCCTTGGGCCGGATTGCCCAGCACCACGTTGACATCGATGAAGCGGGCGCCGCGCTGCTGAAAGGCCGCCATAGCCCAGTCCATCAGCAGCCTGCCGTAGCCCTTGCCGCGTTGATCCTCCCGGACGTAAAGGTAGTCCAGACTGCCCCTTTCCTTTTCCGTAGCAATCTTACAAAAGCCCACGATGTCGCCCCCCTCCTCAAGAGCCTTGATGAGGGCCGTACCCTTCTTCTCCGCTTCCGCCATGCCGGCCATCACAAGATCGATGGGCTGCAGCGGAAAGACACCCTTAAAATGCTGGGTTACAGCGTTGTGGTGCTCGGCCAGGGCCGCGAGACAGTCCCTGAGCCGAAAAATTTCTTTGCCGCTTAAAAAAATTTCCTTCATTGCCAATCACGCTCCATTGCTATTTTACGATAGCATCTTCTGAAACCTTTTGCAATGCGGCTTTGTTAATTTTACCGGGTATGACATGAACGGTTCGGCGCAAATTAAGAGTGTGAGGAGGATTGTTATGAGTAGACGAGGCATTATGTCCGAAGGTCTGAAGGACGAAATTGCGCGCCAGATGGGCGTCTATGACACCGTTCATAGCGGCGGTGGCTGGGGCGAAGTTTCCTCCAGGGATTGCGGCAACATGGTCCGTATGGCCATTGAGCTCGCACAAAAAAACTACAAATAGCGGAATCCGAACAGCGCACGCTTTAGCGTGCGCTTATCTTATCCCAAGGACGCATAAACCAACCCCATCAAGCCAAACTAAAACAGAAGGAGATGAGCCAAATGTACAATAAAGCAGGCAGCCAATCCATTCAATGCAATGTTAAAAGCTGCATGTATAACGATCACGGTGCGGCATGTTCCCTGTACGGCATCCAGGTCAGCGCGCTTCCCGGCTGCGTGACCGGCATGCCAAAGGATGAGAGCATGTGCGCCAGCTATCGGCCGCGGAACTGATGAAGGATATCATTTGCAAGGCATCCGACTGCGCCCATAATGACCGTGGAGCCTGCCGGGCAGGCGCCATTCAGGTGGGCGGCCGGGAAGCGGATGACCATGGCGATACCCACTGCGAGACCTATGTGACCCATGCCAATCCCTATGACGAATATGGAAGGGATTTTCTGGGCCTTCTGAAGCGAAACGCCGACACCTTTTCCATGGGGGCCTATCAGCCGCCGGATGTGGACTGCACCGCGCTGAAATGTCTGTACAACAAGGACCGCAAATGCTCCGCCCCCGGCATTGAAATTGCCTCGGCTGAGCTTTCCTCCCTGCAGCATGCGAGCTGCGAAACCTTTCGCCTGCAGTGATGCGATCAAGGGACTTGCCAAGGGCAGGTCCCTTTTGTCCATTTGTCAGCGGCTCCATCATCCTATATAATAGAGCAAAGGAGGAATGACCATGCCGTTTATCTATTTCGGCGGAGGCTCGGACACGATGATCATCACGCTTATCCTGTTTGGAGTGGTCATCTTATCGATGGTGGTACAGTCCCGTGTGACGGGAACTTTTCGTAAATACAGTCAGGTGCCGGACCGCTCCGGACTGACCGGAGCGGAAGTTGCCCGGAGGATCCTGGATGAGAACGGTCTTTCCGACGTCAATATTGAGCACTCTCCCGGAGGCTTTCTATCCGATCACTACGATCCGAGGTCCCGGGTTCTGCGCCTGTCCCGGGAGGTGTACCAGGGTTCGAATATTGCGGCGCTGGGCGTTGCCGCCCATGAATGCGGCCACGCTATCCAGCACGGCGAACACTACGGCGCATTCAAGCTTCGTCAGGCCCTGGCGCCCACGGCGGGCATTGGATCCCAGGCGGGCATGCTGCTTTTTATCGTGGGACTGATCATGAGCTGGCCGCCTCTCACCTATGCCGGTATTGGACTTTATGCGCTCATCGTGATCTTTCAGCTGATCACCCTGCCGGTGGAGCTCAATGCCTCCAGCCGGGCGCTGTCCATCCTGGAAAGCGGCGGTTACATGGACTGGGAGGAAGCGGGCGGTGCGAAGAAGGTTCTATCCGCTGCGGCCATGACCTATCTCATGTCCGCGCTGGTGGGCATCCTGTCGCTGCTGCGCCTCATTTCTCTGGCCAACAACCGGCGCTGACGTTGACATTTCGCCGCCAAAGCTATACAATCGAAACGATTGAAGCGGCCGAAAGGCGGGCCGGAAAGGAATTTAGCCTTTCGTCCTCGGACGGAAGGCTTTTGATTTTGGATACACCAAAGAAAGGGAGTTTTTTTGATGGATCGCAAGGCAATGGAAACCAAATGGCAAAAACGCTGGGAGGAAACGGGACTGTATAAGTTCCATCCGGAGAACGTGGACAAGAAGCTGTACTGCCTGGAGATGTTCTCCTATCCCTCGGGCGCCAAGCTGCATCTGGGTCATTGGTATAATTACGGTCTTACCGACAGCTGGGCAAGACTCAAGCGGCTTCAGGGCTATGAGGTCTTCCATCCCATGGGCTTTGATGCTTTCGGACTGCCGGCGGAGAATTACGCCATCAAGACGGGCATCCATCCCATGGATTCCACCTTGCAGAATATTGCCACCATGGAGCAGCAGCTTCGGGACATGGGTGCGACCTTTGATTGGGATTACGAGGTTAAAACCTGCATGCCCGACTATTACAAGTGGACCCAGTGGCTGTTCCTGAAGCTTTATGAAAAGGGCCTTGCCTACCGCAAGGCGGCGCCGGTGAACTGGTGCCCTTCCTGCAACACGGTGCTGGCCAACGAGCAGGTCCAGGAGGGCTGCTGTGAGCGCTGTCAGACGCCGGTGGTGCGCAAAAATTTGACCCAGTGGTTCTTTAAGATCACCGAATATGCTGACGAGCTTTTGGAGGGCCTGGACGATCTGGACTGGCCGGAGAAGACCAAGAGCATGCAAAGAAACTGGATTGGCCGTTCCACGGGCGGCGAGGTGAAGTTCAAGATTGAGGGGAGCGATAAGGACTTTACGGTGTTCACCACCCGGGCCGATACCCTGCACGGATGCACCTATGTGGTGATTGCGCCGGAACACCCGCTGGTGGAAGAGATCACCGCTCCCGCGCAGAAGGAGGGGGTGGAGGCCTACAGGGTTGCGGCGGCGCGGGCCAGTGAGATCGACCGCCTGTCCACCACCCGGGAGAAGACGGGCGTCTTTACCGGCGCCTACGCAATCAACCCCATCAACGGGGAGCGGGTGCCCATCTGGGCGGCGGATTATGTCCTTGCCACCTATGGCACAGGCTGCGTGATGGCGGTTCCGGCTCATGACGAGCGGGATTATGCCTTTGCCAAGAAATACGATCTTCCCATTCGCCGGGTGGTAAAAGCGGCGGGCGGGGAGCCGGATGAACTGCCCTTCACCAGCTACGACGGTATTTTGGTCAATTCCGGTGAATTCGACGGGATGACGGTGACGGAAGGCAAAAAAGCCGTCATCGAGAAGCTGATGAAAACGGACGAGGGCGGATTTAAGGTCAACTACCGCCTCAGGGACTGGCTGGTTTCCCGCCAACGCTATTGGGGCGCGCCCATCCCCATGATCCACTGCGAGCACTGCGGCGAGGTGATGGTGCCGGAGAAGGATCTTCCGGTGGAACTGCCCTATGACGTGGACTTTACGCCCGACGGGCGTTCGCCGCTGTCGAAACACGAGGGCTTCATGAACGTGACCTGCCCGAAGTGCGGCCGTCCGGCCCGGAGGGACCCCGATACCCTGGATACCTTTGTGTGTTCCTCCTGGTACTATCTCAGGTACGCCGACCCGAAGAATGACAAGCAGGCCTGGGATCCCGCATGGGTTAACAAGCTCCTGCCTGTGGATAAATACGTGGGCGGTGCGGAACATGCGTGCATGCATCTGCTCTATGCCAGATTCTTCACCAAAGCGCTGCGGGATATGGGTTATCTCTCCTTTGATGAGCCTTTCAAATCCCTGGTGCATCAAGGAACCATCCTGGGACCGGACGGCAACAAGATGTCCAAGTCCAAGGGCAACGTGGTTTCGCCCGATGAATTCATCAACCAATACGGCTCGGATGTGTTCCGTACCTACCTGGCCTTTGGGTTTGCGTACACGGAGGGCGGCCCCTGGAGCCCGGAGGGCATCAAAGCGGTCAACCGCTACATTGAACGGGTGGAGCGGCTGGTGGAACGGGTGACGGCGCTTCCGGATGAGGACAGGGCGGCGAAGAGTGACGGCAACGTTCGCTATGCACAGCACTACGCCATCAAAAATGTGACGCAGGATGTGGATAAGTTCTCCTTCAACACGGCGGTTGCCCGGCTGATGGAACTGACCAATGCCCTATACAAGGCGCTGGACGATGAGTATAATCCCGCGCTCATCAAGGCGGCGGCCCGGGATCTGGTGATCATGCTGTCCGTCTTTGCGCCTCATTTCTCGGAGGAGATGTGGGAGAAGATGGGCAAGCCCTATTCCATCTTCAACCAAAGCTGGCCGGCTTTTGATGAGAAGGCGCTGATCCGCAATGAGGCGGAGATCGTGGTGCAGGTGAACGGCAAGGTCCGGGGCAAGTTTACCATGCCTGCCGGCGCGCCCGACGAGGAGATCGAGGCGGCGGCGCTGAAGGAGGAGCGGGTGGCCCGGGCTCTGGAAGGCAAGACCATCCGAAAGATCATTGTGGTCAAAGGAAAGCTGGTCAATATCGTTGTGTAAAATGCTGAAGGCGGCCTAGCGACGCGCTGGGCCGCCTTTTTTATAAGGAGGTTGTTGAATGAGGTATTGGGATCATCATAGTCATTCGCTTTTTTCCGCGGACAGCGATGCGGCCATGGCCGATATGGCCGCGGCGGCCCGAAGGACGGGCCTTTCCGGCATCCTGTTCACCGAGCATATCGACCTAAACCATCCTTCGGAGAAGGAGGGCCTGTTTTTCAGCGTGGATATGCCCGGATACCGGCAGGCCATTGAGGAGACCCGGGCCGAGAACCCCGATATGATCATCGGCATGGGTCTGGAAGTGGGCCTTACCGGCCCGGAAAACCAGGCCTATTTCAAAACGCCGGGGCTCGACTTTGCCATTGCATCCCTCCATGTGGTGCACGGCAAGGACCCATATGACGGAGCCTATTATGAGGGCAAGACCAGACACGAGGCCTATCTGGAATATCTGGAGGCCATGGCGGAGATGATGCCCTATGCCGAGGGCGCATCGGTGCTGGGCCATATCGGATATGCGGCGAAGGCGGCGCCCTACGCGGCCGGGGCGGCGGCGATGGGCTATGAGGAGTTTGGCATGGTCCTGGATGAAATTTTGCGCCGGGCCGTGCGGTACAATCTGGGTCTTGAGCTCAACACCTCGGGGTACGACTCGCCGGCAGGACACGGGCTTCCAAGCGTGGATATTCTGGCCCGATACCGCGAACTGGGAGGGCGCATCCTGACCCTTGGTTCGGACGCCCATGAGCCGGGGGATGTGGGGCGCCACTTCAAGCGGGCTCTTATGGACGCCAGGGCGGCGGGCTTTATGGAGATCGCCGTCTTCAGCGCCATGTCACCCCGGTTTATTGCCATAGACCGTCTTTTGAATAGCTGAAATCAGCCGTATGAAAGGGAGGATGTCTTGTGAGATTATTGGTCCTGATTCTAAACAAGGTGGAACTGCTGGATGAGCTTTTGACGGCATTTACCGACTGCGGCATTCAAGGCGCCACCATCTTGACCAGCACGGGCATGGCCCGGGAGCTGGCCCGGGCGGACGGCAACAACGATGTGCCCTTCCTGGGGAGTCTGAGAGCGCTGCTGGATCCGGAAAGGGAGGAGAATAAGACCATCTTTACGGTGCTGCGGGAGGATCAGGTGGGCGGCGCCGTGGAAACGATCGAGGCGGTGGTGGGAGACCTGAGCGATCCCGATACCGGCATTCTGTTCACGCTTCCCGTGGACTATATGAAGGGGATGGGCCGCTGATGGAAGGCAACACACTGTTCTATCTGGCCATTATTCTGTTCTCCGGCCTTTTCTTCGGCAGAATGGTCAAGCATTTGAAGCTCCCCAATGTCACGGGCTACCTGATCGCGGGCCTCATTATCGGCCCGCACATCCTCGGCATCATCCCGGAACATGCGGTGGAAGGCCTGTCCCTGGTTTCGGAGATGGCCCTTGGCTTTATTGCCTTTTCCATCGGCAGCGAATTTAAGGCCAGCTATTTTAAACGGGTGGGCTTCACGCCGGTGGTGATCGCCATCACCGAAGGCGTGGGCGCCATCATCCTGGTGACAGCCACCATGCTGCTGGTGGGTTACGACTGGCCCTTTGCGCTGGTGATCGGCGCCATCGCTTCGGCCACCGCTCCCGCGGCCACCATCATGGTGGTCCGCCAATACAAGGCGAAGGGCCCGCTGACGGAAACCCTGATGAGCGTGGTGGCGCTGGACGACGCGGTGGCACTCATTGGATTCGGTTTTGCGGTGACGGCGGCAAAGGCCATTCTTTCCGTTGGGGAGGGCAGCATGCTGCTGTCCATACTCTCCCCCTTCTACGAGGTGGGGGTGTCGCTGCTTTTGGGCGGAGCGCTGGGGTTCATCTTCACTTTTCCCCTTCGATGGTTCAAAAAGGAATCCAATCGCCTGTGCCTGACGGTGGGTTTTGTGTTCGCCGGCGTGGCGCTGGCGGGCCTGGTGGGCGGCTCCTCCCTGCTGGTCTGCATGGCGCTTGGCGCTACCTTGGTCAATGTCCATAAGAGCGGCGAAAAGATTCTGAAGCTTGCCGACACCATCACGCCGCCCATCTTCATGATGTTTTTCGTGGTCAGCGGCGCGGAACTGGATATCTCCCTCATCCCGTCCATCGGTATCGTGGGCGTGGGTTATGTGGTGGCCAGGGTGATTGGAAAGCTTGCCGGAGCGCGCCTTGGCGCCGTTATCATGAAGGCGCCGGAACCGGTAAAGAAGTATCTGGGATTCACGCTCATCCCTCAAGCGGGCGTGGCCATTGGCCTCACGCTCATTGCGGAGACGGTATTGCCCGGGGAATATGCGTCGGTGATTCGAGCGGTGGTTCTTTGCGCCACCTTCATCTACGAGATCGTGGGGCCGGCCATTTCCAAGTTTGCGTTGAAAAAGGCGGGCGAAATCGCCGAAGGCTAAAAAAGGCCCTCCCCAGGAGGGCCTTTTCTTTGCCGACTTTAAGGTTCGGCGATCATCTTTTCCGCTTCGACCAGCGGCTGGAACATCTCCATGGCCGCGCTGTTCTCCTTGACCAGCTGGCGGGCCAGCGTGAAGACGGGCAGGGTCTTTTCCTTCAGCACTTCAATGCGCTGGGAAAGGGCCTCGTTTTCCTTGCCGGCCTGTTTCAGCGACTTGCTGTAGGAAGCCAGCGCCTCCCGAAGTTGGATGTTCTCCTGCTCCAGCTTTTCCGTGCGGAGCAGCAATAGATCATACTTGACGCTGATTCGGTCCAGTTCCATGATCTTCCGGCGGGAGGTCTTGCCCACCGCGGCCGAGGCCAGGGTCATCAGTCCGTCCAAGAACTGATCGGCATGGAGGCCGGGTATCTTCTCCAAGTCCTGGCGCATTCCCATCAGGAGCGCCGTACCTTCGTCCACCACCGGTTCGCCCTTTATTTTCACGGGCTGGTCGTAGGGATCGTAGCAGGCAACCCCCTCCTGGCGCATCTTGCGGATGACCTCCTTTACAAGCGCCGGGTGGGTTTTGACGAGACTGCGGTACTTGTTTTGGTAGCGGAGCATGGCCGAACGATCGCCGCGGCCCATCTCCAGGGTGCAGCGGCGCACCGATACGCCCTGGGCCTGAGCGCCGAGGACGGTGCGCAGGAGATGCTCCACCTCACTGTGATCGAAGGGCGTGAAGGGCAGTGCCGGCCGGCGCCCGTTGATGATGCCGGCCTTCAAAAGATTGCCGCGGTTGGCATAATAGAAATTGCGTACGCTTCCGCTCTTGCGGCCGGTTTTTTGGGCCACCGAATCAAAAACGATGCGCAGCGGAAGATTGTCCCTTTCCGCCCGCTGGACCTCCGTATTCAAAAGTTCAACCTCCTCCGGCTTCCATCCGCCGGACTTGGTGATCACGGTCTCCATGTTGGTCATATGCGTTCCCTCCTGTATTGGTTCATTTTATGTGTAGTATGAACAGCATATGCCATGGTTATACAAGGGTGGATTATTTTACAACGTATATTACAAAAAAAGGACCCGTTTTACGGGTCCTTTGGTCATTCTAGAATTCGGCACTCTTCGCGGTGCGGGGGAAGGGCAGCACGTCCCGGATGTTGGTGACGCCGGTGACGTACATGACCAGCCGATCGAAACCGATGCCAAAACCGGCGTGGGGCGTTCCGCCGTATTTGCGCAGGTCGAGATACCACCAGTAGGGCGCTTCTTCGAGACCCATCTCCTTCATGCGGGCCAGAAGTACGTCCAGCCGTTCCTCGCGCTGGCTGCCGCCGATCAGCTCGCCCACGCCGGGTACCAGCATATCCATGGCGGCGACCGTCTTTCCGTCATCGTTCACCCGCATGTAAAAGGCCTTCACATCCTTGGGGTAATCGGTGACGAACACCGGCCCGTGGAAAATCTTCTCGGTGAGGTAACGCTCGTGCTCGGTCTGAAGCTCCTCGCCCCAAGCGGTGGGGAACTGGAAGCTCGCGCCGGATTTTTGCAGCCGCTCGATGGCCTCGGTGTAGGTGATTCGGACGAACTCGGAGCCAGCCAGCGCCTCCACGCGCTGGATGAGCCCTTTGTCCACAAACTGGTTGAGGAAGGTCAGATCATCCCTCGCGTGCTCCAACAGATAGGTCAGCACGTATTTCGTCATGTCTTCGGCAAGATCCATGTTGTCGGAGAGATCCGCAAAGGCGATCTCCGGCTCCAGCATCCAAAACTCCGCAGCATGGCGGGGCGTGTTGGAATTTTCCGCCCGGAAGGTGGGGCCGAAGGTGTAGACGTTTTTAAAGGCCAGACAGAAGGATTCGGCGTTCAGCTGGCCGGATACGGTGAGGTTGGCGGGCTTGCCGAAGAAATCCTTGCCGAAATCCACCTCGCCTTTATCCATGGGCACGTTCTTGAGGTCCAGGGTGGTCACCTGGAACATCTCGCCCGCGCCCTCGCAGTCACTGGCGGTGATGAGGGGCGTCTGGACATAGATGAACCCCCGCTCCTGGAAGAAACGGTGCAGCGCATAGGCCGCCAGGGAACGGATCCGGAACACAGCCTGGAACAGATTGGTCCGGGGCCGGAGATGGGCGATGGTCCGAAGATATTCCGGCGTGTGCCGCTTTTTTTGCAGCGGATAGGCGGCGTCGCAGTCCCCCACCAGCTCAATTCTTTCCACCTTGATCTCGTAGGGCTGTTTCGCTTCGGGGGTGAGCACCACCCTGCCTGTGGCGGTGATGGCCGAGCCCAGCTTCAGCTTTACCCAGCGGTCGAAGTCCTCCGTCTCGTTTTTGTCCAGAACCAGCTGGACCGGCCGGAAGGCGGTGCCGTCGGCCAGTTCGATAAATGCAAAAACCTTGGAATCCCGAACGGTGCGCACCCAGCCGTTGACGCTGACCGTTTGGCCCTCGCAGGCCGCGGGATCCTTGTGCAATGAGCGCAACTCAATGGACATACAATACAACCTCTTTTACGAATTTTTTCTTATTATAACGCGTTACCCAGGATTTTACCAAATCTTTTCCGTTTAAACAAGGAAAAAAGCCCTGAAGGATCAAAATGTAGGAGTAAAATAAACTTCCGCCGCAAAACCTAGAATCAAAGGAGTTGAAGGGATGAAACGACAAGGCAATAAAGTGGGCGTGATCGGCACCGGATTCGTGGGCGCCACCACCGCCTATACGCTTACCCTGAGCGGACTGGTTTCCGACTTGGTATTGGTGGACAAGGATAAGGAGAAGGCGCTGGGCGAAGCGATGGACCTGAACCATGGCGCCGCCTTCTATCCCTCCATGAATGTGATGGCGGGGGAATACAGCGATCTCAAGGGAAGCGATGTGGTGATCATCGCCGCCGGCGCGAATCAAAAACCCGGTGAAACGCGGATGGATCTGGCGCACAAAAATGCGGCCATCTTTCGGGAAATCGTGCCCGAAGTTGTTCGAAACGCTCCGGACGCGGTGCTGCTGGTGGTGACCAATCCAGTGGATGTACTGACGGATGTCACCATGGAAGTGAGCGGCCTGCCTTTTGGCCGGGTTCTGGGAAGCGGCACGGTCCTCGATACATCCCGGCTGCGGCATCTGATCAGCGTGCATACCCATATTGACGCAAGAAACATTCACACCTATGTCCTTGGCGAACATGGGGACAGCGAGGTTGTAGCCATGAGCCTGACCCGTCTTGCCGGCATGGATGTGCACACCTTCTGTGAAAAGTGCGGCCGGTGCGATATGGATTTGGGCACGGCGCTGGCGGACCAGATCGAATCCAAGGTGAAAAATGCCGCCTATGAGATCATTGCCCGAAAGGGTGCGACCTATTACGCCGTGGCCCTGGCTGTGCGCCGCATCGTGGAGGCCATTCTCCGGGACGAGAAGGCGATTCTTACCGTCTCGGGGCCGGTGAAGGGGATCTTCGGAATGCCGAACGTGTGCCTGAGTCTGCCGGCGGTGGTGGGCGGCGAGGGAATTGAGCGTTTTGTGCCGGTGGATCTGGCGAAGGATGAGCTGGAGGCCCTCTGCCGCTCGGCCGAGGCCATTGACAAGGTAATCAAAAGTCTCTGAGGAAGGAATTTTAGCCATTGACCCAAGGGCCAATGGCTTTTTTTCGTAAAGCATGCTATAATAATGAGACTTCTTATGAGATGAAGGAGGCACCCGGTGAGGGCAAGGATTCGATGGATGGCGGCAGCGCTGTGTCTTTTGATGGCGATGGGTCTTGCAGGCTGCGGCGGCAAGCCGGAAGGACCGGCGGCGTCGGAGCTGGTGGGGGGGACCCCCAATACCGAGCTTGCTATGCAGCAGGGAGACTACATCTACTTTGGCAGGCCGGACAGCGGGCTTTACCGCCTTAAAAAGGATGGCAGCGAGCTTTACAGACTCTATAAAGCCAGTGATTTGCATGTGTTGGGCGTGATGGATGAATACGTCTATTACTTTGCGCCGGATATGCCGGGGACCTACGCGTCGCTGGAACGGATCAAGCTGGACGGCACCGGACGCCAGGTCCTGGCGGAGCGGGTCAACGCCCGGGGCGGTCTGCTCGAGGCGGAGGACCATTTCTATATTACGCTGGAGGGCCGGGACGATCAGACCGGCGGGCTGTACCGCATAAAACCCGACGGCAGCGAGAGGACGCTGGTGCTGGCTGACGTGCTGCTCACCAACCTCAAGTTTTGGAACAACGGTATCTATGGCATCAACCTTTCGGACAAGGAACAGATCATCTGTCTGGATCTGGGCGAGAAGGTGATTCGGCAGATCAGCGGCACGGCTTCCATCAGCCGCTTTGATATCCGGGAGGATAAGATTTTCTACGAGGACCGCTCCGACTGGGCGGTGTACCGCATGAATCTTGACGGCAGCGATCTGCAGCAGATGATCAAAAACTATCCCCTGGAGGGTGAGACGCTGTACCGCAAGGTCAGCATTGGCAACGGCAAGGCCCGGATCGAACGGGTCAACGCCGAGGGCGGTCCGCTGGAGAACATCGTGGAGGTGGACAAGGGCGGGCTGAAATTCCTGCTTACGTCGGACGGCATGATCTATTATGCGAACGGCTACACCGTCACCTCGGAGGACGGCACGGAAAAGCAGTTTGACCGCATGTACCGGATCAGGGCCGATGTGGACCAGCAGCCCGAATACATCCTGCAGGGCCATCTGGCCAACTACGATTTTGTGCTGGAGACGGCGGGCTGCGTGATCTTTCAGGTGACAGCGGTGGACGAAGAAAGCGGTACGGCGCTGGCCGCCGGTCAGTTCTACCGGCTCAATATGCAGGACCTCAGTGTAACCCGTCTTGAAATCCAGGGCGATAATTAAACAAAGATACGCTTAGGCGGGCCAAATTCCGATTTGGCCCCCTTATTATTTCTTGAAAAAGGAGTGTGATTTCGTGTCGGATACGGAGCTAAGGCGCAAGGAACGCTGGCAGGTTGAAAAGGATATCATGAAGCTGGCATGGCCGTCCATCGTCGAACAGATTCTGGTCATGCTGGTGGGCATCGTGGCCATGGTGCTCATGGGGCGCATCGGTACCGCGGCCCTGGCTGCGGTGGGCCTGGTCAACATGGTGATGAATTTCATCCAAGCGGTTTTCAACGCCCTGTCCACCGGCACCACGGTGGTGGTGGCGAGGCAGTGGGGCGAGAAGGATTACGATACCATCGGTCATACCCTGGTGCAGTCCATCATCATCTCTATCGTGGCTTCGGCTATCATCGTGATTCCCTGCCTGTTTTTGAAGGAGCCCATCCTCCGTATCTTCCTTGGCGGCAACTCCGCCGATGCTCTGGCTCTGGCGGTGGAGTATTTCGGCATCATTCTTCTGGGCGTGCCGGGCTTTATCATCTATTTGGTGGTGGCGGGCGCCTTCCGGGGCGTGGGCGACACCAAGACGCCCATGTTTGTGGCGGCCATCAGCAATGTCCTGAATATTGGGCTCAGCCTGGTGCTGATCTTCGGCTGGGGTCCCGTAAAGCCTATGGGCATTGCCGGCGCGGGCTGGGCCAACACCATCGCCCGCTGGGCGTCCATGATCCTTATTCTTGCCATGCTGAAGCTCAGCCATGGCGGCATCAGCAAAGCAAGAATAAGAAGCTTCAAGGTTCGCCTCGATCTCATTCGCCGCATTTTCAAGGTGGGCATTCCCGCCTCCTTGGAGCAGCTGGTGATGCAGGGCGGATTCCTCATGATGCAGACGGTGATCGCATCCATGGGTACGGTGGCTCTGGCCACCTACCAGGTGGTTACCAACATCAATTCCATGGCGTTCATGCCGGTCACCGGCCTTGCAACGGCGGCCACGGCCATGGTCAGCCAGACCCTGGGCGCCCAGGATCTCAGGCGTGCGGATATGGCCGCCTGGCAAAACGTCTATACCGGCGTTGCGGCGGTGACCTTTACCGGGATTCTGCTGGTGGTCTTTGCGAATCCCCTGATGCACATGTACAGCTCCGACCCGGCGGTGCTCCAGCTGGGCATCAGCTGCATCTACATCCTCGCCCTGGTGGAGCCCTTCATGGGTGTGAACAATGTGATCTCGGCCGTGCTGAGGGGCGCGGGGGATATCACCTACGTTCTGATAACGAGTTTTGTGGGGATCTGGGGCTTCCGGCTTTTGACCACTCTGGCTCTGTATCATTGGTTTAATCTGGGGCTTCAGTCGGTGTACTATGCGTTCCTGGCCGATTTCGGCATCCGGACTTTGATGTATTGGATTCGGCTGAGGAAGGGTAAGTGGAAGTATATCAAGGTATAGGGAAAGCGCGCCCATGGGGGCGCGCTTTTTTTAGGCCCAGTCCGTAAAGGACACCGCCGAGAGAAGCGGGGAAGGCTCCCCGGAAAAGACGCCGGCCAGCGCGTGGAGAGGCCGGGTGAGGGATACATAGAGAAGATGGCAGTCGAGGGGGTTTTCACAGTAGGTCTCCCGGTCAACATCCGCCAAAATGGCGGCATCGAATTCGAGGCCTTTTGCCAGCGCCGCCGGCAGAACCATCACGCCGCCCTCATAGTGGGTGTCCTTCTGGGTGATGAGATGAACCGCGGTATTTTTTCGAAGCCTGCTATACAGGGACTTCGCCGCGGCGGGGGTCTTTGTGATGACGGCCACGGAGCTGTAGCTTTCGGCAAATTCCAGGGCGAGGGCCTGCAATGCGGGCAGCCGCTGTTGTTCCCCGACCCTGTAAAAACGCGGCGCCGGTCCATGGCGGAGCACCGGTTTCGCCGCGGGCCGTTCGGGACTGGTGAAATGGGCGAGCACGCTTTCCGCCACCGCCATGATCTCCGTGGTGCTGCGGTAGCTGGTCACCAGCGTCATGGTTTCAAGGCCGGCCCTTTGGTAACACTGTTCCGCCACCTCCTTCCAGGATTCAATTCCCTGGAAGGGGTGGATGCTTTGGGCCAGATCGCCCATCAGCGTCACCGATTCGCTGCCCGTCAGCGTTCCCAGCAGGGAAAGCTCGAAGGGGGAGAAGTCCTGGGCCTCATCCATGACCACATGCTGAATGGAGAGCTTTCGCGACAGCCCAAAAAGGCCGTGGCAAAGCAGTACCAAAGCGGCCAGGTCCTCCCGGCGAATTCTGCCCGCCAGGAGCTCCTCCCGATTCTCCGCGGCAAGCTGTGCCAGAAGATCGGGATCATCCGCGCTGTAATGGGCGAGGAAATCCTGGTAAGCCTCCAAAAGGGTGGGCACCTTGAAGGCCGCGATGTAGGTCTTCAGCCTCTCCTCAGCCTGTGTCCTGACCTCCTTGATCCGAAGATCCCGGGCCTCGTAGACCTCAAGGATGCGGTGCTGTCGCTCCTCGCCCGGAGGCAGTCTGAGCTTGAGCGCGTTCACCCGCGTCTGGCAGTCCTTCTCGTAATACGCCACCAGCCTGGCGGCGCTGTCCGCCATTTTAAAGCTGAGGTGCTTTTCCATTTCCCTGATGCGGGGAACGAGAGGATAGGGGGCGAAATCCTCGGTAAAGATGCGAAGGAGCTCCTTGCGGGAGTAGATGCGAAGCTTTCCCAGGGTGAGGGAGGCTTCCGGCATTATGGCGCTTTGCAGATGCCCGAGATAGTCTTCCGCCTTTTTCCGGAAGGCAAGGCTGCCCTTGTAGCGGCCGCAGCGGACCATGCGCTCGGCGGCATCCTTTGTGAGGTTCCGCTCCAACATCAAGGTAAGAGGATCGGCGGGAGCCACTTTGGGGCCGTGCTTTCCCATGAGTTCTTGGCAAAGCTTCACGTAGGTGGTCTGCACCACGTCCTCCACGCCCAGCTCGGGCAGAACCTCGGAGATATAATCGAGGAAGAGGGGATTGGGCGCCAGGATCATGAGGTTTTTAGGGGTGAGCGTGTCCTGATGGGCATAGAGCAGATAGGCGATGCGGTGCAGCGCAATGGTGGTCTTGCCCGAGCCGGCCGCGCCCTGCACCAGAAGGGGGCCGTTCATGGGAGCACGGATCACCAGGTTCTGTTCCTGCTGGATGGTGGTCACGATATCCCGAAGGCGATTGTCCTTAAGTTCGCTGAGGGCGTCCCGCAGGAAGGCCTCCTGGGCCACCACATCGGTATCGAACATGTGCTTCAGCTCGCCGTTTTCAATGGTGAACTGCCGCTTCAGGATCAGTTCGCCTTCCACATTTCCATCGGGACAGCGGTAGGAGACATTCCCCAGCTGGCCGCTGTAATAGAGATTGGCGACGGGAGAGCGCCAGTCCACGACAGCCATGGTATGATGCTGGGTATCCTCCACGCCGTATTTGCCAATGTAGTGGGTGGCAAGCTCATCATGGCCGGCTTCCCGAAAATCCACACGGCAGAAATAGGGTTTTCCGGCGGCCAGACCCAGATTGATGAGGTTTTGACGGGCCCTCTCCAGCAGAAAGGTTTTGACGTGCAGGGCCGAGTCAAAGGCGCTGGACGCGCCGCGCTTGAGCCCGCCGACGCTCTCCCTCAGCTCTTCGTATTTTTGCCGGGTCATGCGGGACTCGTCATCGATGAGCCGCAGGGTCTTTGTGAGCTTTGCCCTTTCCAGGGATTGTTCCGACACGCTGCTTCCCCCCCTTTTTGCAGTTGAACAACCATTATATGCTTTTACAAAGTTGATGGCAAGAGTGAATTTTCCGTTGTTGATCGCGGGGTTTGATGATATAGTTAAAGATGCAAAAATTTCCGGTGAAACGGGAGGAATCTGATGATCTATAATGGTGTTGCTGTGAAGATACCCCGGCTGCTGATGCCGATAAAGGGCACGGAGCTTGAGAAGTGGGCGGTGGTGGCCTGCGACCAGTACACCGCGGAGGAGGCGTATTGGCGCGAGGTGGAGGCGATCGTGAAGGATGCCCCTTCCACGCTGCGGCTCATCTATCCCGAGGTTTATCTTGAACGGCCGGATAAGCCGGAGCGCATCAGGGCGATCCATGACGCCATCAAGGCGTATCTCGATTCGGGCGTGCTCACCGAGCTTGAGCCGGGCATGATGCTGGTGCGCCGCACACTGGGGAACAAGACGCGGACGGGCCTTGTTCTTTCCATCGATCTTGAAGCCTACGACTTTACGCCGGGCTCCCAGAGCCTCATTCGGGCGACGGAAGGCACCATTGTGGACCGCCTGCCGCCCAGGATCGCCATTCGCGAGGCGGCGCCTGCCGAATTTCCCCATGTGATGCTGCTGGTGGACGATCCGGGAAGAACCGTGATCGAGCCCCTGTGGGAAGGGCGCGGCGCCCTTAAAAAGACCTATGATTTTGAGCTCATGATGGGCGGCGGCCATCTTGAGGGCTATTTCCTGCCGGAGGAGGGCTGCATGAAGGTGCTGGATGCACTGGAGGGGCTCAAGAAGGGCGAGCATCCGCTGCTCTTCGCCTCCGGGGACGGCAACCATTCGCTGGCCACTGCCAAGCGCTGCTGGGAAAACCTGAAGCCCGCGCTGGGGGATGCCTGGGAGGACCACCCGGCACGGTTCGCTCTGGTGGAGGTGGTCAACCTTCACGACGAGGGCCTCGTCTTTGAGCCCATCCACCGGGTGCTCTTTGGTGTGGATGCCCGGGATCTGGTGATGGCTATGGAAGCCCACTTTAAGGGCAACCTGACCTTTAAGGACGGGGACGGGGGCAGCCTTTGGGCAAAACTCATCACCCCAGCGGGAGAGAAGCTGGCCCGCTTTAGAAGGGGCGAACTGGCGGTGGGACTGCTGCAGGATTTTCTGGATGATTATCTGAAGCGCAATCCCAAGGTGTCGCTGGACTATGTCCATGGGGACGATGTGACGGAAGCTTTGGGGAAAAAGCCGGGCAATGCGGCGTTTTTGCTGCCGCCCATCGACAAAAACCATCTGTTCGAAGCGGTGGACAGCCGGGGCGTACTGCCTCGAAAGACCTTTTCCATGGGCGAGGCCCAGGAAAAACGCTTCTATATGGAAGGACGCATAATACGGCCTTAACTTGACTTTGGCTTTCGGGCGCTTTATAATCGTGGCGATTGTCCTAATGAGTAGATTGAAGGGGGAACCCAGCGATGGGAATTAAAGTTGCCAAGTTCGGCGGCAGTTCGCTGGCCGATGCCGGTCAGTTTATTAAGGTGCAGTCCATCATCCGCAAGGACCGCATGCGGCGTTATGTGGTGCCTTCAGCGCCGGGCAAGCGCTACGACGGGGATATCAAGGTGACGGATCTCTTGTATCGGCTCTACGACGAGGTGGCGGCGGGCAAGGACGGCCGGGACGTGCTGAATCTGCTGATTCAGCGCTTCATGGGCATTATCCAGGACCTGGAGCTTGCCATGGACCTTCGAAGCGAGCTTGAGCAGGTGGCCGCCGCCATCGCGGAGGGTGCGAGCCGGGACTACGCGGCAAGCCGCGGCGAATACTTTTCCGGCAAGATTTTGGCCGAGCTTCTGGGCTATGATTTCGTGGATCCCGCCGGCGTGATTCTCTTTGACGAAAAGGGCCAGCTGGACATGGAAAGGACTCAGAAGAGCCTTTCTGAGAAACTGATGCAGCACCGTCGGGCGGTGGTCCCGGGCTTTTTTGGCAGCATGCCCGACGGCTCCGTGCGCACCTTCTCCCGAGGCGGTTCGGACATCACCGGTTCATTGGTGGCCCGGGCGGTCCAGGCGGAGCTCTATGAGAACTGGACCGATGTATCCGGATTTCTCATGGCCGACCCGAGGATCGTGGACGATCCCAAGATTATCGATCTAATCACCTACCAGGAACTTCGGGAACTGAGCTATATGGGCGCCACCGTGCTCCATGAGGACTGCGTATTCCCTGCCCGCAAGGCAGGCATTCCCATCCGCGTGCTCAACACCAATCGTCCGGAGGATCCGGGCACGCTCATCACCGACAAGTATCCCGAGGGGCGCCCCAAAAAGATTATTACGGGCATATCGGGACGCAAGAATATGTGCGTTTTGTCCATAGAAAAAAATCTTATGAACGCGGAGCTGGGCTTTGGCCGGCGGGTGCTGGAGGCGCTGGAGGAGAACGGCGTGTCCTTCGAGCATCTGCCCACAGGCATCGACACCATGTCCGTGGTCATTCAGGAGGCCCAGCTGGAAGGCGGAAAGCTGGAAAAGATCATGGAGCGCATTGAGGAGACCTGCCATCCCGACTCCATGGAGGTGCTGCGCCACCTGTCGCTGGTGGCCACGGTGGGCATCGGCATGGTGAGCACGCTGGGTACGGCTGCACGGCTTTTCAATGCTTTGGCCCGGGCGGGCGTGAACGTTCGCATGATTGATCAGGGCTCCAGCGAGCTCAACATCATCGTGGGCGTATCCGATGAAGATTTTGGGCGGGCGATCCGCGGTATCTACAATTACTTTGCTGTGGAGGGCTGATGAAGCGGGCGGCGCAGGCCGCCCCTTTTTTTAGGAGGCGCCATGGAGATCACGGTTTGGACCTATGTAATCGTCTGCCCGCTGGTGTTCCTGGCTGGCCTGGTGGATGCGGTGGCTGGCGGCGGCGGACTCATTTCCCTGCCCGCCTATCTCATTGCCGGTCTGCCCACCCATCTGGCGGCGGGTACCAATAAGTTCGCCAACGGTATCGGAACGGCGGTGGCCATGAGCCGGTTCCTGAAGCATGGGAAGATACTGCTGCTGCCGGCGGTGATGGCGGCGGCGGGTGCGCTGGGCGGCTCCTGGGCGGGAGCGAGGCTGGCCCTGCTTCTCAGTGATCAGGCTCTCAAGATCGCTCTTCTTATCATCATTCCGGTGGCGGGCATTTTTTTGGCCCTTCACCGGACGGTGGACAAGCCCAAAGGTGAGATGCGAAGGGGCCGGGCTCTCTATCTGGGATCGCTGGCCATCGGGTTTGTCATCGGCTGCTACGACGGTTTTTCCGGCCCGGGAACGGGAACCTTTCTCATACTGGCTTTCCTTGGACTGCTGCGCATGGATCTTTTGACGGCCTGCGGCAATGCCAAGGTGGTCAATCTCGCTTCCAACACCGGCGCCTTTGTGACCTTTCTGATCAGCGGGCAGGTGCTCTTCGCGGTGGCGGTGCCCGCGGCGGCGGCCTCCATTCTGGGCAGCCTCATCGGGGCAAAGCTGGCTCTCACCCGGGGCGCACGGGTGGTCCGGCCCATGTTCTTTCTAGTGCTGGCGCTGCTTTTGATCAAGGTCGCACTGGATCTTTTGGGTATCTTTTGAAATTTGTAAAAAAGGCTTGCGCTTGCCGGTGATTGATGCTAAACTGTGAACAATTCTTGGAGGTGCAAAACCGATGAATTCCATTTCCTGCGCTATGTCCTTTATCTATTACCGTAGCTATGCCTACGGTTATTTTGCTTTGGATAAATGGCCAGCGCTGGACGGGTAAAAGGAAGATATCGTAAGCCCGCGGCTAAGGCCGCGGGCTTTTTATTTTTGGGAGGAGGAACGAAAATGATTGTGGTGATGAAAGCGGGAGCAAAGCCCAGCGAAATTGAGGCGGTCAAGGAAGAGCTGATTCAGCTGGGCCTCAGCGTGGACGAGAGCCGGGGCGCAGCTCAGACGGTGCTGGGCGTGGTGGGCGATGCGGGGCTGGTGGATAAGGAACGCATGGCCATCCGTCCCGGCGTGGAACGGGTGGTGCGGGTGCAGGAGCCCTTCAAACGCGCCAACCGCAAATTTCATCCCGATGACACCATCGTGAAGGCGGGCAGTCTGGAGGTGGGCGGCAAAGCGCTGGCTGTGATGGCCGGCCCCTGCTCGGTGGAATCGGAGGAGCAGGTGACCGCTATTGCAAAAGCGGTGAAGGCGGCTGGCGCCTCGGCGCTCCGCGGCGGCGCTTTCAAACCCCGCACCTCGCCCTACGCCTTCCAGGGCATGGGCATCGAGGGCATCCGGCTTCTGGTGGAGGCAAAGAAGGCCACCGGACTGCCCATCGTCTCGGAGATGATGTCCCCCCATCACTTGGAGCTGTTTGAGGACCTGGTGGACGTGATTCAGATTGGCGCCCGGAACATGCAGAATTTCGACCTGCTGAAGGAGGTGGGCGCGTCGGGAAAGCCGGTGCTTCTGAAACGGGGCCTGTCCAGCACCATTGAGGAATGGCTCATGTCCGCTGAATACATCATGGCGCAGGGCGATTCCAAGGTCATTCTGTGCGAGCGCGGCATCCGCACCTTTGAGACCTACACCCGGAACACTCTGGACCTCAGTGCGATTCCGGTGGTGAAGCGGCTGTCCCATCTGCCGGTGATCGTGGATCCCTCCCATGCCTCCGGCCAGGCCGCTCTGGTGGAGCCTTTGGCCATGGCGGCCATTGCTGCGGGTGCGGACGGCCTCATCATCGAGGTGCACAACAATCCCGCCTGCGCCCTGTGCGACGGCGCCCAGTCCATCAATCCAGACCAGTTCGCTTCCCTGATGGAGCGGCTTTCCGCCGTGGCCTCCGTCATGGGCCGGACGCTGTAAGGAGGAAGCCATGGCTTTTCAAATTGCGGTGGTGGGCCTGGGACTCATGGGCGGGTCCATGGCCATGGCCCTTCGGGGCTTCAGGGATGCGCGCATTGTGGGTATTGACGTGAACGAGGCCTCGCTGGAGAAAGCGCTGGAACGGGGCGTCATTGACGAGGGACTGACGGCGCCTGCGGGACCCAGCGATCTTTGGGTGCTCTGCCTCTACCCACGGGACCTGGCCGGATTTGTGGAGAAAAACCGGGCCTTTTTCACGGCGGGTACGGTGGTTACCGATATTGCCGGGGTCAAGGGCGCGGTGCTGGAGAAAATTCCGCCCCTTCTCCCCGCGGACGTGGATTTCGTGGGCGGCCACCCCATGGCGGGCCTTGAGGTCTGGGGGTTCGACCATGCAAAAAAGGACCTGTTCCAGGGCTGCAATTACATCGTGATCCCCGATGACGCCGCCCGCCCGGAAAGCGTGGAACTGGTCCGGTCCATGGCGCGCCATGTTGGCGCTTCCCGCATCGTATCCTGCACGGCCGAAGAACATGACCGAAACATTGCATACACCTCCCAGCTGATGCATGTGCTGGCGGCGGCGCTGTGCGACAATCCCGATTTTCTACAAAGCAAGGGCTTTGAAGGCGGGAGCTTTCGGGGTGCAACCCGGGTGGCCATCCTGAACGACAGGCTCTGGCCCCAGCTTTTCTTGGAAAACCGGGATGCGCTGGTGCTTTCCCTGGACCGTCTCCTCGGAAGCCTTTTGGCCTTGAGAGAGGATGTGGCAAGGGGCGATGAGGAGGCCCTGGGCAAGGCCATGGTGCTGGCCACGGACCGCATGAAAAAATGGCAGAAAAGGCAGGTATAAATTGCATTTTGTTGGGATTTCCGTTTTACAACCCGGGTGAATCGTGCTATCTTATTACTATATCCGGCGCAAGGACCCAGGATCGATCAATTTGTGAAATAATTATCAAAAATAGGAGGACGGTATCATGGATCGTGTATTCAATTTCTCACCCGGACCTGCGACCCTCCCGCTGCCCGTGCTGGAGCGTGCCCAAAAGGAGCTTGTGAGCTGCGGCGGCCATGGCATGAGTGTGATGGAGATGAGCCACCGTTCCAAGATGTACATGGAGATCATCGAAGCTGCGGAAGCGGAGCTGCGTGAGCTTATGGGCATCCCGGACAACTACAAGGTGCTCTTTATGGGCGGCGGCGCCACCATGCAGTTTTCCTGCGTGCCCATCAACCTCAAACAAAACGGCAAGGCTGACTACATCGTCTCCGGCTCCTTCGCCAAGAAGGCCTCCCAGGAAGCGGCCAAGTTTCTTGATGTGAACGTGGTGGCCTCCTCCAAGGATACCAACTTCAACTGCATCCCCGATCTTGCGAACGCCAAGTTTGATCCCGATGCGGATTATGTGCATATCACCACCAACAACACCATCTATGGCACCCGATACACGAAGCTTCCCGAAGTGGGCGATGTGCCGCTCGTCGCGGACGCTTCCTCCAATATTCTCTCCGAGCCCATGGACGTGAGCCGTTTCGGCCTGCTCTACGCCGGCGCCCAGAAGAATATCGGCATTGCGGGCGTGACCATTGTGGTTATCCGCGAGGACCTCATCGGCCGCGCCGCGGAGAACACCCCGGTGATGCTGGACTACAAGACCTATGCCGACTCCGAATCCATGTACAACACCCCGCCCTGCTATCCCATCTACATTGCCAAGCTGGTTTTCGACTGGCTGAAGGAGATGGGCGGCGTGCCGGCCATTCAGGCTATCAATGAGATGAAAGCCAATCTGCTCTACGATTATCTGGACAACACGTCCTTCTACCACGCCACCGCCAAGAAGGCTGACCGTTCGCTGATGAACGTCACCTTCACCCTGCCGGAACCGGCCATGGACGCTCTTTTCGTGAAGGAAGCGGCGGAGAACGGGCTGGTAAACCTCAAGGGTCACCGCTCGGTGGGCGGCATCCGCGCCAGCATCTACAACGCCATGCCCATGGAGGGTGTGCAGAAGCTGGTGGACTTCATGGCCGACTTTGAAAAGCGGCACGGCTGATAGGAGGTAGCGCATGTATCGAATTCAAACGCTGAACGCCATTTCGTCGGTCATTTATGATGAGCTGGACGATCAATATCAGGTTTCCAAGGAGGAGACCCATCCTGACGCGTACCTGATCCGAAGCGCCAACCTGCACGATCAGGAACTGCCGGAAGGCCTTCTGGCCATCGGCAGGGCCGGCGCGGGCACCAACAACATCCCCGTGGACGCTTGCACCGAAAAGGGGATCGTTGTCTTCAACACCCCCGGCGCCAACGCCAACGCGGTGAAGGAGCTGGTGATCGCGTCCTTGTTCCTGGCCTCCCGCCGGGTGATCGAGGGCATCGAATGGACCAAGACCCTGAAGGGTCAGGGCGACGAGATCGGCAAACTGGTGGAAAAGGGCAAGAACCAGTTTGTGGGCCCGGAAGTGAAGGGCAAGCGTCTTGGCGTTATCGGCCTTGGCGCCATCGGCGTAATGGTGGCGAACGCCGCCCATGCCATCGGCATGGAGGTTTTGGGCTATGATCCCTTCATCTCCATCGACGCGGCTTGGCATCTGTCCCGGGCCGTCAAGCATGAATCCAGCCTGGAGGCGCTTCTTGCCAACTCCGATTACATCACCATCCACGTGCCCCTCAACGCCAAGACCAAGGATCTCATCAATGCGGAGAACCTGGCCCGAGCCAACCAGGGCATTCGGATTTTGAACTTTGCCCGGGGAGGCATCATCAATGAGGAGGATCTGGTGAAGGCTCTGGAGGAGAAGCAGGTGGGCCGTTACATCACCGATTTCCCCAGCGAGGCCCTGATCGGCCTCCCCAATGTAATCTGCATACCCCATCTGGGCGCTTCCACGCCGGAGAGCGAGGACAACTGCGCCCGTATGGCCGCGGCTCAGGTTCGGGATTACCTGGAGAATGGCAACATCCGCAACTCGGTCAACTTCCCCGACTGCTCCCTGCCCGGCACCGGTGCGCCCCGCCTGGCGGTGCTGCACAAGAACGAGCCCAATATGGTGGGTCAGATCACATCCATTCTGGCGGCCCGGGGCATCAACATCAACAACATGAATAACCGCAGCCGCGGCCAGACCGCATACACCTTGATCGATCTGGACAACGGCAGCGACGATGGCCTGGTGGAAGCCATGGGCAACATCCAGGGCGTGATCAGCGCCCGGCTCATGTCCGCCAAACGCTGACAATATGCAAAAGCCTCCGCCCAAGGCGGAGGCTTTTTTTATGGAATCAAGGAGGCGATAGCTTCGCCGATATCCCCTTCGATTCGGATGGATTGGGGCAGGATTTCCCGGGGAGCGGCGGCATCCGTCAGATTGATGCAGGCGTAGGTCGCCTTCGGATTTTGCCAGGTCCAAAGCCAGAAGGGATACTTGATGATAACCGGGGTGTTGCTTCCTACGCCCAGCTCCAGATAGAGGATGGACAGCCCCTCATGCCGTTTAAGGAAGTCCTCATACCGCTTATGGGCCCGATGCCAGCCCTCGTCCTCCACAAAGGTGCTGTCACTGCGAAGGTTCATGGTCATGGGACGGCCGCATACGGGACAGCGGGGGATGAGTTCGGTTGGAATACGCCTATTTCTTTGCTCCGCTACCATGCGGCGCACGGTCTTTTCGTTGTCATAGGTCTTTTTATGGCAGGGAAGGGAGCACTGCCACAGGCCGTAATCCCCCTGGGTGTAGAAAAGCCGGGCTTTATCAAAGCCGGCGAGCTGAAACTGATGGTCTACATTGGTGGTGATCACAAAATAGTCCCGATCCCGGACCAGCTTCAGCAGATCAAAATAGACTCTGCCCGGGGTCAGGTCATAGCGGTTGTAATAAATGTGGCGGCTCCAGTAGGCCCAGTATTCCACCGGGGAGGCATAGGGGTAAAATCCGGCGGTATACATATCCCTAAAATGATATTTTGCAATAAAATCTGCGAAATGGGCCTCAAACCGGGGCCCGGAATAGGTGAGCCCAGCCGAGGAGGACAGGCCGGAACCGGCGCCGACCACAACGGCGTCCGCCCTTTCAAGAGCTTGGCCCAGAGCCTCAATGGCGTTGCAGAAGCCGGCGGTAGATTTGTTCATCGGATTCTTGAAAGACATTGAAGATCACCTTCATTTTACTTTGAGTTTGGGCGCGGTAATCCCGAACGGTGCCGAGGGCGATTTCCGCGGCTCGGAGCGGGGGAAAGAGGAATTCGCCGGTGGAGATACAGCAAAAGGCCAGGGATTGGAGGCCGTTTTCATCGGCGAGGGCCAGACAGGTCCGGTAACAGGAGGCCAGCTGGGATTCATGATGGGGCGTGAGCCTGCCGGACACCATGGGGCCCACGGTGTGCAGCACGTATTGGCTGGGCAGGTTGAAGGCGGGGGAAATTCTGGCCCGGCCCACCGGCTCCTCCCCCTGGCCCGCCATGAGCTGGGCCATGAATAGGCGGAGCTCAATTCCGGCATAGGTGTGGATCGCGTTGTCGATGCAGCCGTGGCAGGGTACGAAGCAGCCCAGCATTCCGCTGTTGGCGGCATTAACGATGGCGTCCGCCCGCAGGGCGGTGATATCCCCCCGCCACAGGCAGAAGCCTTCTGCCGTGGGGACAAGATTTGCGGAGTCGGTGACTCCCCGCTGGGCGAGCCGCTCTGCCAGATATTCGTCCTGCACCTGGAGAAAGGCATCCGAAACGGGCGCGGGCCGCCGGACGTTCAGGAGGGCGCGAAGAAGCCTTCGCTGGCTTTCGCCGTCCGCCGGGATGGGTAAAGGATCGCCGCGCTCCTGCAGCAGCGTCTTAAGGAGATAGTGTCTTTTTTCGTCGTGCGTCATGTTTCACGCTCCAGTTGCCTAAAATGGCATAAGCTGCGGACTTGCGAAGGCAAGCCTATGGTTATAGAATAGTGGTGTATGACGGAAATGTAAAGTAGGCACAGGAATGTGCCGTAGTTGCTTTAAAGATACTATTGGAGGGATGAACATGGAAGCAAAGCCGCTGCCGGCCTGTCCGGTGGAAACGACGCTTACGCTGATCGGCGACAAGTGGAAGGTTCTTATCCTGCGGGATCTGATGGGGGGTACCAAACGTTTTGGCGAACTGAAAAAATCCATTGGCACCGTCACCCAAAAGGTCTTGACGGCGCAGCTTCGGGCCATGGAGGAAAGCGGTCTTCTCACCCGGAAAGTCTATGCCGAGGTGCCGCCCAGGGTGGAGTATACGCTTACGGAAACGGGCTACAGTCTAAAGCCCGTTTTGGACGCCATGATGGACTGGGGAGAGACGTATAAGGCTCAAAAGGGTTAGTGTAAAGGCCGGGCCGGAAGGCGCGGCCTTTTTATGGGCATTCCACAGCGATAAGGGGTACGGCCATCTCCCGATCGGTGAGTCCGGCGTGGTTGGACAGGAAGCGGTGGCAGGAGCGATCGTAGGCAAGAGCCAGATCCCCGGTGGCTATGGCAAGAAAGTCGCCGAGAAAACCCGGAACCCGGGGATGGGGCATGCCGCCGCCAAAGAGGCCCTCCGCGAGCGCCCGCTCACTGGAACAAAGAAGGAATTCGTCGCCGAACGCCGCGAGAAAGGCCTGTTGGAAAGCTTCCCGCCGGTCCGCCTGTACGTGAAAGGCCAAAGCCCGATCCTCCAGAGAGGGCGGACGCACCAGCGTTCCTGCGATATCCGGATGGTCGGTGATGTAGGCGTAGCGGTTATCCCGGTGGCCGTGATCGGCGGTGACGATGAGAAGGGTGTCCGAGAGCCGTTCAGCCAGATTGCGCACCGCAACATCCAGCCGCTTCATCCAGGAACGGGTTTTCCTGGACGCTGAACCTGTGTGATGCATCACGCTGTCCGGCTGGGGCCAGTAAGCATAGATATAGTCGGTGCCCGCCTTCGTCAGGGCGGCCACGCCCTCCACGAGCTCCTCCAGGGTTTCGATGGGGTAGGTGCCAAAGGGGGACACCGAATGAGCGGTGCGCCCGGCGGTTCGAAGCTGGTCGATAAGGCTCGCGTAAGGCAGATGCTTTTTCGCAAGATGGATGGGAGCGGCGGGGCCGCGTCCGCCGTAATGGAGCGTGTTGGGAAAGATGGCTACGATGTCGTCCGTTTCTTCGAAATAGAGGGACCAGCCCAGCCAGCCATGCTCCGCCGGTGTAAGCCCGCTGCTGAGGGACGTGGTGGCGGCGGTGGTGGTGGGCGGAAAAACGGAAGAGATGGGCCGCAGCGCCTTTTGCCTCAGAAGGCTGTCCTCGGGCAGCAGCTCCTCCAGCGAGGCCCAGCCCATACCGTCCAGCAGCAGCACCACCACATGCCTTGGATTTTTCATGAGCAGTCCATCCACATCGGACATGGTCTTGTGGCCGGTGGGAAGAGCGTAGTGCTTCAGCACGGAGCAGGCCAGATTCACCAGGCCGTCCTGGTAGTCAGGATATTGGATCATGGTGCGGCACCCCCTTTTCAATATCGTATGCGATTCTCCGCCCGGATTCAACCCCCAAAATGGGACCCTTGGCGGGCTGAAGGCATAGGATAAAGTGCGGGGATTCCCGCCCATAACGAAATAGCAAAACCGCATCTCAACCCTCCTCACGGATGCGGTTTTTTGCCTTGCTGAAATGGGACAGGGATGTTAAGATAAGGTATAACGTTTACTTCGGAAAAACGGGAAGGAGGATCATGGTGCGGAAGATCATTGTGTGCGCGCCCTTTTTGCCGTCGGTCATGGACGAGCTGAGGCAGCATTTTGAGGTTGTCACGGCACCGGAAGGCAGCAGGCTCCGCCGGGAAGAGGTGCTGAAGGCTCTGCCCGGGGCCTTCGGACTGACGGCGGACGGCGTTCGGGTGGACGAGGAGATGCTGGAAGCGGGCAGGGATCTCAAGATCGTGGTGTGCGGCGGGGCCGGCTACGACCACATCGATGTGGAGGCGGCCACGAAGCGTGGCGTGTGGGTTTGCAACAATCCCGATCCCGTAACGGAACCCACGGCGGAGATGTCGGTGGCGCTGATGCTGGCGGTGTGCCGCAGGGTGTCCGAGTGGGACCGCCTGGTGAGAAAAGACCAGTACGCCTATTGGGGCAATGCCAAGCGCATGGGGACCACGGTGATGGATATGCAGCTGGGGATTATCGGCATGGGCCGGATCGGCCGGGCGGTGGCGAGGCGGGCGAGAGCCCTTGGCATGACCATTGTCTATCACAACCGGCATCATCTGACTTCCGAGCTGGAAGAGGGCGCAAAGTATATGGACCTTGCAAAGCTTCTGCGGACCAGTGATGTGATCTCCCTCAATCTGCCTCTCGGCGCCAGCTCCAGGAAGCTGCTGGGCCGGGCGGAATTTGAGCTCATGAAGCCCACCGCCTTTGTGGTCAGCACGGCCCGCGGTGCGGTGATGGATGAAGCGGCGCTGGTGGAGGCGCTGGAACGGGGAAAGATTGCCGGAGCGGGCCTGGATGTGTTTGAGCATGAGCCGGGTATCCCGAAGGCCCTTCTTGCCATGGAAAATGTGGTGCTGACGCCGCACCGGGGCGGCAATGCCGATGGCGTGATGGAGGCCTCCATGCGGGAACGGGCGAGGCAGCTTATGGACGCGGACAGCGGGAAGATTCCCGCCAATCTGCTCAATCCTTGAGGGGGGGTGAAGGCATGGAAAAAATTTTGGTGCCCTACCGCGTGCCGCGGGAAGGGTTTCGGAAATTGGAGGAGAGGTGTGCGCTGATCTATCCGGAAGAGGGCTGGCTGCTCACCCGGGAGGAACAAATGGCCGCCGTGCCCGAATGCTCGGCCATCGTGGCCACGTCAGGAATCAAGGTGGATGAGGAGATGCTGCTTAGGGCGGAGAAGCTTAAGATTGTGACCGCCTACGGCGCGGGCTATGATAATGTGGACGTGGAAGCGGCAAGAAGGCTGGGCATTCCAGTGACCAACATTCCCTATACCGTCACCGAGGCCACGGCGGAGCTGGCTATGACGCTGATGCTGGCCGTATGTCGGCAGGTGGTGCTGTGGGACCGGCTGGTCCGTGAGGATCAGGAGACGCATTGGCGCCGCAAAGACCTAATGGGCACCACATTGTACGGGAAACAGCTGGGCATTGTGGGTATGGGCCGGATTGGCCGGGCGCTGGCACGGCGGGCGCGGGCCTTTGGCATGGCGGTAGTCTATCACAACCGGAACAGGCTGGACAAAGAGGACGGGGCCAGTTACATGGACCTGGACGACCTGCTTCGAACCAGCGACGTGGTGTCCCTCAACCTGCCGCTGACCGATGAGTCGAGGGGGCTGATCGGGGAGAGGGCCTTCTATTTGATGAAGCCCACCGCCTACCTGATCAATGTGGCCCGGGGCGCGGTGGTGGACGAGGAGGCGCTGATAAGCGCACTGAAGGCGGGACGGATTGCCGGCGCCGGACTGGACGTATTCGTCCATGAGCCGGGCATTCCGGAGGGACTTCTATGTCTTGACAATGTGGTTTTAACGGGGCACATTGGCTCGGATACCCTGGACACCCGAAACACCATGGCGGCGGAATGTTCCTTTCAGATCCTGGATGCGCTGTCGGGCAGGACGCCTCAGGGCATTGTAAACGGGTAAAAAAAGCGGCTTTATGCCCCTTTTTTTAGATTACCTGGATTTGCCATGGGGATTCATCCGGAAAATTCCATGGAAAGGTTTTTTACCGCACGGCAATATGCTATAATAAAGGCATTGGGAAGCCATAAAGGCGGGTGATGATTTGGAATTTGTTCAGCGGATTCTTGAATATATACGCAATGTGATCGTGGTTCAGCTGACCTGGCGGGACCTTGTGGATATGCTGCTGGTGGCGGTGATGATCTACCAGATCCTCAATTTGACCCGGAAGACCCGGGCGTTCCAGGTCATCAAGGGCCTTGGTATTGTATTCCTGGGCTCCGCTTTGGCCCAGGTTTTTGAACTGACGGCTGTGGGCTGGATCTTCAACTACATCATCACATCCGGCGCTCTGGTGCTGGTGGTGCTCTTTACGCCCGAACTGCGGCGGGCGTTGGAGCATCTGGGCCGCAGCAAGATCTTTGGCAAGGCGGAAACGGCCCAACTGGGTGCGGGCTGGGTGGTGGACGAGCTGGTGGAATGCGCCGAACATTTGTCCAAGCGGCGGGTGGGCGCTCTCATCATCATCGAACAAAAGACGGGTCTGGGCGAGATCGCCGAAACGGGTACCCGGCTGGACGCGAAGATCAGTGCGCCTCTTTTGGAGAATATTTTTGAACCCAACACGCCCCTGCATGATGGCGCGGTCATTTTGCGCGGAGACCGCATCGAAGCCGCGGCGTGTTTGCTGCCCCTGACGGAAAATCAGATTTCCAAGGAGATGGGCACCCGCCACCGGGCGGCGGTGGGCATCAGCGAGAGCTCGGACACGGTGGCTCTCATCGTTTCAGAGGAGACGGGCGTGATCTCCATTGCCCGGGAGGGCAGGATCAAACGCTATCTCAATTCCGCGTCCCTGAAGGAGATTCTGAGTGAGATCTATGGCCCGCCCACGGAGGAGTCCTTGATTTCCAAGGTGATCCATAGGAGGCGAAAGCTATGAAGGAACGGATGAAAACCATACTTTATAAGATCTTTCGCCAAAATCTGCTGCTGAAGATCGTATCGGTGCTCTTTGCCATCATTCTTTGGAATTACGTCATCGTGGAAACCAATCCCCTTCGGGAAAAGACTTTTTCCGAAGTGCCCGTCAAAATCCAGGGCGAGGCGGAGCTGCGGGAGCGGGGGCTTGCCATCCGGGAAGATTTGACGAAACTGGTGGCAAGCGGTAAAGTAACGGTGAACGTTCGAAATGATCTTTTCAACGATCTGACCCGCGAGAGGATTTCCCTCAACCTGGACCTTTCCACGGTAACCAGCGTGGGGGAACAGAAGGTGAACCTCACCTGCACCACGTCCTATGGCACGGTGAAGGCCGTCACACCCGGCGAGGTGACGGTGACCGTGGAGGAGCTGGTGACGCGCACGGTGCCGGTGCGCCTCCGCCAGATCGGTACGCTGCAATCAAACTATTGGATTCGCACCATCACCGCCGAGCCGGAGCAGATCGTGCTCACCGGCGCCAAGAGCGACCTCGAGGCGGTGGAGGAAGCGCTGGTGGATGTGGATATCACCTCCGTTACCGAGACCCGGGAGAAGTCATTGACCTATGAGCTCAAGGACGCCGGCGGCAACACCGTTTCGGCGGCCAGCATCCGCTCCGATGTGTCGGCGGTCAAGGTGAACATTGAGGCCTATTCCACCAAGGAACTCCCCATCAACAAGGACAGCCTCACGGTTGGCGAGGTGGCCCAGGGCTATGAGATCACCGATGTGGCGGTGCTGCCGGAAACCTTGGTGGTGGCGGGACCCAAGGCGGTGCTGGACGGCATGGAAAGCCTGCAGCTGGAACAGGTGAACGTGGCGGGACTCAATCAAAGCGTCACCCAAAGCTGCGGCGTGGAGATCCCCGACGGCGTGATGCTGATGGATGCCGCGCCGGTCAATGTGGCCATTACCATTGAGGAGAAGCGGGAGGAGATCACCTACGACATGCCCATCAAGGTGGAGAACCTGCAAAGCGGGCTGACGGCCAAGGTGGTGCCCGCCTCCACGGAGGTGACCTTCACGGTGCCTTACAGCATGGTCAACCGCATCCGGCCTGCGTATATCTATCTTTATGTGGATGTGGCGCATTTGGGCACCGGCTCCTCCAGCGTATCGGTCAAGTGGTACATTGCCGACGATGTGGATATTCAGGATATCAAGGTCAAAACGGAAAAAGTGGAGGTTATCGTGGAGTAGACCCAAATAGGGGAGGACGGATATGGATTTTATTACGAAGCTCATGGACAGCTTCTTCGGCAGCTTCATGGAGAGCGGAGCCAAGAAGGCTGTGGAGTGGTACGAGAGCGGTTTCATCACCTGGGTGGGTGAAAATTTCATCAAAATCGTCCTGTGGCTTGTGGTCATCGGCGTGGTGGTGGATGTCCTCGTCCACATCAACTGGCGCAGGGTCTATGCCTGGTTCAAGAAAAGAACGGGCAGAGAAGCGGAAACCGTTCCTGTGCAGGCCAAAAGGACCATGAACGAATGAAAAGAATCAAGATATTGGTGGGCTCCTATGGTAGCGGCAAGAGTGAGTTGTGCGTGAATATGGCCATGGGATACCGAAAAGAGGATAAACCGGTGGTGCTGGTGGATCTGGACGTGATCAATCCCTACTACGGTTCATCCAATATGAAGGAACAACTGGAAAAGGCGGGGGTCCGAGTGGTGGTCCCCCCTCTTTTTCGTACCGGCGTGGACCTGCCCGCTTTGGGGCCGGAGGTAATGAGCGCCTTCGCCCACCGCGAGGAGGAGGCCATTTTTGATGTGGGCGGCGATGCCACCGGCGCTACGGTGCTGGGCCGCTACAAGCCCTTCTTTGAGAAGGAGGGATATGAGATGCTTTTTATCATGAATCTCTTCCGGCCGGATACCACCAATGAGCGGGATGCGCTGGCGCTCATGGATACCATAGAGGCCAAAAGCCGGATGCGCATAACGGGCATCATCAACAACACCCATCTTGCCCAGATGACCACCGTGGAACAGGTGGTAGAAGGGCAGAAACTGGCCGAGGCCTGTGCCAAAGCCAGGGGGATCGCCGTGGAAGCGATTGCGGCCAAGCCGGACATTGCAGAGAAATTGCCGGATGCGTGGCGGGATCTGGTATGGACGCTGGATTTGGCACTTCATCCGAAAGCAAGATATGGTTTTTAGGAGGCGGGTAGTAAATGGATATGGATTTGATGGAGTCATTTGATCTTTTGGTTCCCAGGGAGGGAACCAATTCAATCAAGTGGGATAACCGCAAGAAGGCTTTTGGCCGAAGCGGCGTTCTCCCCATGGGCGTAGCCGACATGGATTTTCCGGCGCCGAAGCCCATCATTGATGCGATCAAGAAACGGGCGGATACCGGTCTGCTGGGTTACGAGATGGAGGATCCTGCGTCCCTCAGGGCCGCTGCCAGCTGGCAGAAGCGCCGCAATGACTTCGACGTGGATGTGGAGCTGATGCGGGGAGTGCCCAGCGTGATGCCGGGCGTGCTTGCGGCTTTGATGGCTTTGGGCAACCCTGGTGATTCGGTGGTGATCCAGCCGCCTGTCTATCCCCATTTCTACCGGGCGGTCAAGGACGCCGGCATGAAGGTGATGGAGAATCCCCTTCTTGAAACGGAGGACGGCTTCGTCATGGACTATGAGGACCTGGAGGCGTGCTTCAAGAAGGGAGCTAAGCTTCTGCTGTTCTGCAGCCCCCACAATCCCACCGGCAGGGTGTGGAAGCGGGAGGAGCTGGAGAAGATGCTGAAGGTCTGCGAGGCCTACGATGTGAAGATTATCAGCGATGAGATTCACAGCGACCTCATCTATGAAGGCCACCGGCATGTTCCGCTGCTATCCCTGCCCGATGCCCACGCGAGGGCACTCAGTTTCCATGCCATCAGCAAGACCTTCAATGTGCCCTCCCTGCACCAGTCCTATGTGATCGCCAAGGACGAACGGATGCTGGCACCCTTTGAAAAGATGCAGCAGCGCCTGCACCTGTACGGGCTCAGTCCCTTCGGCCAGGTGGCGCAGATTGCCGCCTATGAAGAGTGCGAGCCCTGGCTGGACGCGCTGATGGCCTACCTGACCCGAAACCGTGACCGGGCCATGAAGTTTCTGGAGGGACATCTGCCCAGGATCAAGGCCTACACCCCTGAATCCACCTATTTGCTTTGGATGGATATGTCCAAATATAATAAGGATGAAAAAACCATGGTCAAGGCGCTGGTCCGGGAGGGCAACCTTGGTATCATGAAGGGCTCGGAGTTTGGCAGGGAGGGCGGCTTCCGTATGAATTTCGGCTGTCCTGCATTCCTGCTGAACGACGGATTGAAGCGGCTGGAGACCGCCATGAAGGCGCTGCGGCATATGGATTGATCGAAAAAAAAGGCATGAGCCCAAATGGCAGTAGCTCATAAGGAAACATTACAAAAACTATGAGTTATGCCAGGTAAACGGAAAAATGAAAACTCTATGCGATTGAGAAATCTTTCGCATAGAGTTTTTTCTGTTTTGATACAGTTTGTTTATTTGTTTTTCAGCGTTCGCAGAACGCGTAGCCGTCACCGCAGGTGGCGATCTAAGGGGTTTGGGGATATGTCACCAACAAGCATTTTAGGCAGGAATACCAGGAACGGTTTCCTACCTAAAATACGCAATCTTACGGAAGATTGCATTGCTTGCCGCTTTACTTGATATTATTTTATTGAATATCTGAACGTTAGATATTCAAATTTATCAATGCTTGTGATACAATGCAATAAAGGAGGAATGTATCACTATGGAATTTCGTTCATTACAGTATTTTCTGATGGTGGCCAGAGAAGAAAACATAACAAAAGCTGCCAATCTGCTTCATTTAACACAGCCTACTCTTTCACGCTCCATTATGCAGCTGGAGGAGGAGTTAGGCGTAAAATTATTTACTCGAAGCAATCATAATATTATTTTGACCGAAGATGGTATGCTTCTAAAACGAAGAGCACAAGAACTCGTTTCCCTTGCAGAAAAGACAAAGCAAGACTTTCAACGTGGAGATGTACAGTTGACCGGTGAAATATCCATTGGCAGCGGCGAATTTCGCAGTACCAGATACCTGTCTAAAATGATTGCCTCTTTTCGAGAAAAGCATCCACTGGTTCGGTATCAGATTTACAGTGGTAATTCTGAGAATATAAAAGAACGTATTGAGCGGGGAATTCTCGATTTTGGACTGATGATGGAGCCGATCGATATCAGTAAATACGAATATATTTCCATGCCTGCAAAAGAAAAATGGGGTATTCTTGTGTCCGAATTATCGGAGCTCTCACAAAAGGAGACCATTCAGGCAGCCGATTTGCAGAATGAGCAGCTTATTTCGGCAAGAAGTGAGAAAATGTACCCTGAAATCAGAAAATGGTTCGGTGAATATTATGATCAGATCGAGGTTATCGCAAGCGGCAATTTGCTCTACAATGAAGCAATTCTGGCACAGGAACAAATCGGAGCCGTATTGGGAATTGAATTGGATTGTCACTATCCGGGACTTAAATTCGTTCCGTTATCTCCAAGCGTTGAAACGCCCACAGTTCTTACATGGAAAAAGAATCAGATACTTTCTTCCACAACAATAGTCTTTATCGAACATGCAAGAGCATACATAAAATCTATATCTGGAGATTAAATATAAGCATTTTACATATCACAATATTTGAATTACTATATAGGTGTTCCCAAGAGGAGCACCTATATTTTTTAATTACATCGGAAAGGAGCATAAAATGACAGTTCAGGAAGCAAGTGAACGGTATAACATCCCCATCAAGATATTAAATGAATATGAAAGCTGGGGGCTGTGCGATGCGGTAAGAAAGGTGATGGGAGCATGGCAGTACGATGAAGAAGATATAAAACGGCTGAGTATGATTATGACGCTCCATGATATTGGCTTCGAAAAAGAGGAAGTCGAGACATATATGAAGCTGCTTCTCGTCGGCGAGTCCACGCAACAGGAGCGTATGCGAATGCTCAACGAAAAAAGGAATGGTACCTTGGACGAAATCCATTTCAAAGAAAAGCAGCTGGACAGGCTGGATTATCTTCGCTTTGAAATCAAAAAGGCATCTGAAAACAAATCAAATGGAGGTCAAGAAATATGAAGAAAGACTTAGGTTCTGTACTGGCACTGTATCCCACCCCGCTGGTAGTGGTCGGCACTATGGTGGATAAAAAGCCCAACTGGGTGCTGGTTGGTCATGTGGGCATCATGGGGCACGATCACATCATGGTCAGTCTGGCAAAGCCTCACTACACCAATCGGGGGATTCGGGATACCAAAGTGTTATCGGTCAATGTAGTGGATGAAGCGATGCTTCGGAAAGCGGATTATGTAGGCTGTGTCAGCGGCAATAAGACCGACAAATCAGAGGTGTTCAGCTACAACATCGGTCCAAACAGCGCCCCGCTGATTGACGAGGCAAAAGTTTCCATGGAATGCACGGTGGAAGACCTCTATGAAACGAAGGGGTTTGACAATTTCATTTTGAAAATTGACCACACCTACGCAGAGGAGAGCATCCTGAATGCCTCCGGAAAAATTGATTACGGCAGTTTCAAACCGATTTTGTTTGAAATGCCGGGCTACACCTATCTGAAAACCGGCGATACTGCCGCAAAGTGCATGACACTGGGAAAAGAAACCAAATAACAAAAAATATCTGGCATAAGCAGACGGGACCAAGTTCTTCTGTACAGTAGTCAGATCAATGAAAGGAGATCTTTAACATGAAAAAAATTTTGGCTTTTGTATTGACGCTTACTATGGTATTCGCTCTTGCGGCCTGCGGGAACAGCAATTCTTCGGAGAGTGATCCTTCCCAAGATGGGTCGTCTGCGGCGCCCTCCCAAACGGAGCCTTCCTCCACGCCGGAAGAAAAACCTTCCTCCTCCGAGAACGTTACGCAAACTGAGGAACCTTCTGAATCGGAAACGGAAGCCGGTTCCAATGCGCTGGTCGTTTACTTCTCCTGGTCGGGCAATACTGAAGCGGTAGCCAATGAAATTGCGGCGCAAACCGGCGCAGATGTATTTGAAATCACTCCGGCGGAGCCCTATACCGATGATTACGATACGCTGCTGGATATTGCACAGGAAGAGCAGGCAAGCGACGCCCGTCCTGCGATTGCAGAAACCGTAGAGGATTTCGCACAGTATGATGTGGTTTACTTTGGGTTCCCTAACTGGTGGGGCGATATGCCGATGATTCTTTACACCTTCCTGGATAACTATGATTTTTCCGGCAAGACCATTGCGCCCTTTGTTACCAGCGGCGGCAGCGGTTTTTCCAGCACAATCAGCGCAATCGAGTCTCTGGAACCGGATGCTACGGTAGTTGACGGTCTTTCCCTCAGCAGTTCTGCGGCTGCAGAGCCCAGCGATGAGGTAACAGAATGGCTTTCTTCTGCCGGCCTGACCGAGTAAGGAGGGTTCTTTATGAAACGGTTAACTGCAATCTTTTTATCACTTTTGATGGTGGTGTCATTGGCGGCCTGCGGCAGCACAACCAGTACGGACGGTGAGAGTGCGTCTCACCCCCCTGCTTCATCGCAAAGTGCCGATGGATCGGAAACAGTTGCCGATCAAGATGTTCCGGAGGGATTTATCTTGATTGAAGGCGGCAGCTTTCAAATGGGAAGTCCGGACTCCGAGCCTTGGCGCAGCGAGGACGAGACCCAGCACTCCGTAACCGTCAGCGATTTCTATATCAGCCCCTATGAGCTGACACAGGCGGATTTTCAAATGGTTACGAATGGAAACCCCAGCAGTTTCTCCGGAGAAAATCTGCCGGTAGAGAACATCTCCTGGCTGGATGCAATCTCCTATTGCAATGCCCGCAGCGAGCTGGAAGGTCTGACGCCCGCCTACACCGTAGACGGACAGAATGTCACATGGAACCGGGAGGCAAACGGCTACCGGCTTCCCACGGAAGCGGAATGGGAATATGCCTGCCGAGCCGGAACCACCACGCCCTTCAATACGGAGAACTCTCCCAGTGCGGACGAGGTCAACTATTACGGACATTACCCTTATGAGATCGAGGGCAACTACTTCTCTCAGGGCGATCTGGATACCCAGCCGGGCCAGTACCGCGAAACAACGGTAGAGGTGGGCAGCTTCGCCCCCAATGCCTATGGGCTATATGATATGCACGGCAATGTGAGCGAATGGGTCTGGGATTATTACGGCTCTTACAGCACAGAGGAGCAGACCGATCCCACCGGCCCGGAAACCGGCTCGCTTCGGGTTTACCGGGGCGGCGGCTGGAACGATTTTGCCAAAAATATGCGTTCTGCCTATCGCGCCACATTGGAACAGGATCACGGCAGCTTTAACATCGGTATTCGTCTGGTGCGAAATGCGGTGGCCGGCTCCGGCTCCGTATCCGGCTCTGCTACGAGCAACAACACTTCCGGTGATGGGAATATCTTGATTGCATATTTCTCCTGGGGCGGCAACACACAGGGCGTTGCAGAAGAAATCCAGAGCCAGACCGGAGCAGATTTGTTTGAGATCACGATGGTCAATCCCTACTCCGATGATTACAACACCGTATTGGATGAGGCGCAGAGAGATCAGAACGAGCAGGCACGGCCGGAACTTGCAAGCCATGTGGAAAACATGGAGCAGTATGACACCATCATCCTGGGCTATCCCAACTGGTGGGCGTCCATCCCCATGCCGGTTGCTTCTTTCCTTGAAGAATATGATTTTTCCGGTAAAACGATCCTTCCGTTTTGCAGCCACGGCGGCGGACGTTTTGGTCAAAGCCTGACCGCTATTTCAAAGCTCGTGCCGGATGCGGCAATGGGCGAAGCGCTTTCCATTCACTACTCCGGCGGAAGCAGTATGCCGGATGATGTGAGCGAGTGGCTTTCCACCAATGGAATTTCTGAAAACTAAAACACAAAGAAAAAAGGAGAACAATACTATGAATAACAACAAAAATTTCCCGAAAATCGCACTTGGAACCTGGTCTTGGGGCGTTGGCGCCGCAGGCGGCGATCAGGTGTTCGGTAACCATCTGGGCGAATCTGAGCTGAAAGAAGTGTTTGACGCAGCAATGCGTGAGGGCCTTACTCTCTGGGACACGGCAACGGTATATGGCATGGGGGCATCTGAGGATATTCTGGGTGCGTTTGCCAAGACCTATCCCCGCGAGAATGTCATCCTTTCCACCAAATTCACCCCTCAGATTGCAGGCAGCGGCGCAGACCCGGTAGCGGAGATGTGCGACGCCAGCATGAAGCGCATGGGAACCGATTATATTGACGTCTACTGGATTCACAATCCTGCCGATGTGGAACGCTGGACGCCCGGCTTGGTTTCTCTTGTAAAGAGCGGTAAGGTGGGTCAGGTTGGCGTTTCCAACCACAATCTGGCGCAGATCAAGCGGGCAGAAGAAATTCTCAGCAAGGAAGGCGTGCATATTTCCGCCGTTCAGAATCATTACAGCCTGCTCTACCGTTCTTCCGAGGATGCCGGCATTCTGGACTACTGCAAAGAAAACAACATCGACTTCTACGCCTATATGGTTTTGGAGCAGGGCGCGCTCAGCGGGAAGTACGATACCAAGAATCCTCTGCCGGAGGGCAGCCAGCGCGGCGATACCTATAATCCCATCCTGCCGCAGCTGGAGGAGCTGATCAATGCTATGCGTGAGATGGCGGCGAACCACAATGTGGGCGTGCCGCAGGTAGCCATTGCCTGGGCTATTGCCAAGGGCACGCGTCCGATCATTGGCGTAACCAAGCCCTCTCATGCAGAGGACGCCGCGAAAGCAGCCAAGGTTGTGCTGAGCGCCGAGGAGATGGAAACTTTGGAGGTTCTTGCAAAGAAAGCGAATGTGGACACCAGAGGTTCCTGGGAAAATCCCATGGCATAATTTTTGCTTGGGGAGAAGCGGCTGCTTTTGCCCGCTTCTCCCCATTTTTTGATTAGAAACGGAGGAAATACAATGCCTGTAATTACAATGGAGGCTGCAAAGCTGACAAAAGAACAAAAGCGTACTCTGGCAAAAGAGTTTACAGAGACAGCTGCGAGGGTGACAGGGCTGCCCGAAGCGGGGGTTTATGTGTTCATCAAAGAAAATGAACTGGATAATGTGGGGGTCGGCGGGCAGCTGATCAGCGACAGAAATAAGGAGGTGTAAAAAATGGCCGTAAAGCAAACAGCAGGCCGCCGGGATCTGGGCGAGTTTGCTCCCAAATTTGCGGAACTGAACGATGATGTGCTTTTTGGCGAGGTGTGGAACCGGGAGGATAAGCTTTCCCTGCGGGATCGCTCTCTGGTCACAGTGGTTGCCCTGATGTCTCAGGGGCTTGTGGATTCTTCTTTCCAGTACCATCTGGAGACTGCTAAAAAGAATGGGATCACAAAAGAGGAAATTGCAGAGATCCTTACCCATGCGGCCTTTTACGCCGGGTGGCCCAAGGCGTGGGCGGCCTTTCGTATGGCGAAGGAGATTTGGAACGAGGATGACGCCCACGAAAGCGCCCATGGAGGACTGTTTGGGCTGGGGCAGCCCAACGATGGGTTTGCGCAGTATTTCACCGGGCAGAGCTATTTGAAAATGCTCGCCACATCCGGTGCAGCTATCGCAAACGTGACGTTTGAGCCAGGCTGCCGTAACAACTGGCACATTCACCATGCGGATAAAAACGGCGGACAGCTTCTTCTTTGCACCGAAGGGCAGGGCTGGTATCAGGAATGGGGCAAAGAGCCGCAGCTGCTTCATCCCGGCGATGTCGTCGTGATTCCGGCGGGCGTGAAGCATTGGCATGGCGCGGCGAAGGACGGCTGGTTTTCCCATCTGGCAGTAGAGGTGCCGGGCGAGAACGCCGTCAATGAATGGCTGGAAGCAGTCACCGATGAGGAATACAGCAAGTTATAACAAGGAGGATTTGATGATGAGCAAAACATTGGTTGCTTATTTTTCTGCCAGCGGCGCAACGGAAAGACTGGCAAATACATTGGCGGACGCAGCAGGCGGGGAATTGTATGAGATCAAACCGGCTTCCCCTTACACCAATGCCGATTTGAATTGGAACAACAAGCAGAGCCGCAGCAGCGTGGAGATGAATGATAAGGCTGCCCGCCCCGCCATTGCCGTACCGGTAGAGAATATGGCGCAGTACGATGTGGTACTCGTGGGATTCCCTATCTGGTGGTACGAAGCGCCGCGGATCGTACAGACATTTTTGGAAAGCTATGATTTTTCCGGCAAAACGGTGATTCCCTTTGCCACTTCGGGCGGCAGCGGCATGGGCAAGACGGCCTCCATTCTGGAAAAGAGCTGTCCGGCGGCAAAGGTTTTGCCGGGTAAGAAGCTGAGCGCTTCCGCTTCTATGAGCGAGGTTTCTTCCTGGGTAAAAAGTCTGGGTTTATAAGGGGGGATGAGCAATGAAGATTTTGGTGATTGAAAGCAGCCCGCATAAGCATGGTTCTTCCAATCTGTTGGCAGCGGAGTTTAGACGAGGCGCTGAGGAAGCCGGGCATGATGTGACAGTGTTTGACGCCGGGCATACCAAACTGAATCCCTGTTTGGGCTGCGGTGCCTGTGGAATGTCGGGCCCATGTGTGCAAAAAGATGATATGACTGTTCTGCGGGAACAGCTTTTGGATTCCGATATGGCTGTTTTTGTGACGCCGCTTTATTATTTCGGCTTTTCCGCACAGCTGAAAACCGTCATTGACCGTTTTTACAGCTTCAATGGACAGCTGACGGAAAAGGGGCTGAAAACCGCCCTGATTGTCGCCGCCTGGGACAGCAATAGCTGGACGATGCAGGACGTGAAAACACATTACGAAACCCTGTGCCGCTACTTGAATTTTCAGAATCAAGGAGAAATTCTGGGGGTTGGCTGCGGAACTGTTCAAATGACAAAACGCACGCGATTCCCCCAAGAAGCATATGCCATGGGAAAACGAATAGGAGGATAAAGCGATGAAACCAACTGCCATCATAAAAATCGTGGTAGATGTGCTGATGACGCTGGCGTTGTTGGTTTTGATGGGTTACCAGCTGTGGGGCGAAGCAGCCCACGAGTGGGTCGGAGCCGGGATGCTCATTTTGTTTCTTGCACATCATTTCCTAAATCGAAATTGGTATAAGACCCTGTTCAAAGGCAGATACACACCCATGAGGGTGCTCCAGGTCAGTGTGGACATGCTGCTTTTGATTGCAATGCTGGCGCAGATGTACAGCGGTATTGCCATGTCCCGTCATGTATTTGCATTCCTGCCCATTGACGGCGGGATGGCGCTGGCCAGAAGGCTGCATATTCTGGGCGCTTATTGGGGCTTTATTCTGATGAGCGTTCATCTGGGCCTGCACTGGAATATGTTTTTGGGCATGGCGAAAAAGAGAATGGGCACGAAAACTCCATCAAATACACGCAAAATACTGCTGTGCCTGATCGGAATGCTGATTGCGGCTTATGGTATTTTTGTATTTATCAGCCGGGATTTCACAACCTATTTGCTCTTGCAGTCAGAGTTTGTCTTTTTGGACTATGAGGAGCCGATCTGGTCGTTCTATCTGGACTATATCTGCTTGATGGGGCTTTGGGTATTTGCTGCCCATTATCTTTCAAAGGGATTGAGAAAGCTTGGCGGTGCGAAAAAAGCAGCCGCCGGAAAGGAAAATGTATGAAAAAGCTGTTAAGCCTGATGGCGGCAATGCTGCTTGTGGTTTCCCTTGCGGCTTGTCAGTCGGAAAGCGATACGGATGGGGAAAGCGTATCCCCGCCTGCTTCTTCGCAGACTTCGAATGAAGAGACCCCGGAATCCGTGCCGGAACCGTCCGTAGAGCCGGAAATTCCCCAAGACACGGAATCGGAACCTGTGGAACCCGATCAGAGGCAGGTTCTGATGACAATAGACGGACAGTCGTATGAAATTACCCTATATGAGAACCCGGTTGCCGATGCGCTCTATGATTTGCTGCCGTTGGAAGTGACCTTTGAAGATTATAACAGTGTAGAAAAGATCGCATATCTCCCGGAAGGACAGCAGCTTCCCTCTGCGGATGAGCTGGAGGGCTACGACCCTTCGCCGGGCGACCTCTGCCTATACGCTCCATGGGGAAACCTCTCTCTGTTCTATCAGGATTTTAATTACTCCAACGGTCTGATCTCGTTGGGCAGATTGGAAGCGGGAATAGAAGATATTGCCGCACAAGCAGAGAATTTTACCGTGACTTTGGAAAAATCCGAATAATGAAATCGATCGATCAAGCGCAGTGCGCAGAAAGGAGCAATCAATGAAAAGAAAAGGAATTGCGGCCCTGTTAGCCGTGGCTCTTTTTACCGTTTGCCTTGCAGGCTGCGGCCAAACAGAACCGGTTCAGGAATCGAGCAATCCAACCACACAAAACAGCCAGCCGGAAACGCCGTCCTCCGATCCCGAAAGCAGCGAAAGTGAAACGGATTCCGGTGCAGGAGCAGACACAACCGTTAATGGAGACGCGCCGGCAGTTTATATGACTACCGACATCAGCTCCGAGGGACTCATGGCCATCTACAATGCACTGGAGGCTTCCCCCACCGGCAACATAGCCGTGAAACTGTCTACCGGCGAACCGGGAAGCAACTATCTGCGAACCGATCTGATTGGCGATCTGGTGCAGTCGCTGGAGGCAACCATTGTGGAGTGCAATACTGCTTATGGCGGTTCCCGTTCCAATACGGCCATGCACTATCAGGTAGCCGAGGATCACGGTTATACCGCCATAGCCGATGTAGATATTATGGATGAGGAAGGCTCCATCACACTGCCGGTGGAGGGCGGCGATAATCTGACGGAAAACTATGTAGGCGCCCACTTTGAAAACTATGATTATTTTGTGGTGCTGTCGCACTTCAAAGGTCATGCCATGGCCGGTTACGGCGGAGCCATTAAGAATATTTCCATCGGCATTGCCTCCTCGGAAGGAAAGACAAATATTCATACCGGAGGTAAAGGCGGCAGTATGTGGAGCGGCGAGCAGGATGCCTTTCTGGAATCCATGGCGGAAGCCGGAAAATCTGTGGTCAACTCACTGGACGGAAACATCCTCTATATCAATGTGATGAACCGTCTGAGTGTTGACTGCGACTGTGATGGAAACCCTGCCGAGCCGGATATGCACGACATTGGCATCCTTGCATCCTTTGACCCGGTAGCGGTTGACCAGGCCTGTGTGGATCTGGTTTATGCTGCGGAGGATGGGCAGTCACTGATTAACCGTATTGAGTCCAGAAATGGATTACATACGCTGGAGCAGGCAGAGAAGATCGGTCTGGGCAGCCGAACCTATCAGCTGGTTTCCATCGACGAATAACTGAGAAAGGGGTGGCCGCCGTGGAACAGGCTGTTTTCACGACTCTTTGTATGATTTCCGACCAAGCCGGGCGTATTTTGGTGCAGGAACGGATCGGCACTGCCTGGGATGGTCTTGCCTTTCCCGGCGGTCACGTGGAACCGGGAGAATCTTTTGTGGAATCTGTGATCCGGGAGGTCTGGGAAGAAACCGGATATCAGATCAAGACCCCCTTTCTTTGCGGAATCAAGCAGTTTTCCATGGAGAACGGCGGAAGATATGTAATCTTGCTTTTCAAGAGCGACCGGTTTGAGGGGCATTTACAATCATCCCCGGAAGGTCGGGTATTCTGGCTGGAACGCAGCCGGATCAAAGAGTACCCGCTTGCACGGGATTTGGATCTGATGTTGGAACTGTTTGAATCTGAAGATAAATTTGAATTTTATTATGCGCCGGACGGTTCCTGCCGGCTGCTGTAAGGAGGGATGTCATGTTTGAAATCATAAGACGCGAGAGTGTTTACCTTTGGTACTATTTCAGCGTTCAGCTGGAGCAGCTCTTTCCCTATTGGGTGCTGGGTATGCTGCTGGGCTCCGCTGTCTCTGTCTTTCTCAAAGACAAGATACATAACACCTTTCGCGCAATCGGTGAGAAAAAGATTGGTATATTGGGCATAGTTGCCGCCAGTGTTCTTGGGATCGCTTCTCCGCTGTGTATGTACGGAACCATCCCCATTGCAGCTTCCTTTTCCAAAGGCGGAATCAAAGATGACTGGCTGGCGGCGTTTATGATGTCCTCCATCCTCTTGAATCCGCAGCTGATCCTATACAGTGCGGCGCTGGGAACGACCGCATTGGTCGTGCGGATTGTTTCCTGCTTTGTGTGCGGCATTGCTGCCGGTCTGCTGGTGCGTATTTTTTATCGAAACAAACCGTTTTTCAATTTCGAAGGATTTGCCGAACCCCGGAGCCGTGACGTTGACCCGAACATTCTGATTCGATTTTTGAAAAATCTCGGCAGGAATGTCAAGGCAACCGGAATATACTTCCTGATTGGTATTGTGCTTTCCGCATTGTTTCAGCGGTATGTACCGTCTGATATGATGACCTCCATATTCGGAGGGAACGAAGCCTTCGGCGTTCTGATGGCGGCAACCGTCGGCGTGCCGCTGTATGCCTGCGGAGGCGGAACGATTCCTCTTTTGCAGGGCTGGTTAATGGATGGAATGTCTATGGGGAGCGCGGCGGCGTTTATGATTACCGGCCCCGCCACCAAAATCACGAATTTGGGTGCAGTAAAAATTGTTCTTGGAATGAGATGTTTTTTACTCTATATTGGCTATGTGATGTTGTTTTCCCTGGCGACAGGGTTGATTGTCAATGGGATTATATTATAATAATTGGCAAAACATCAGAAAGGTTGTGATAACATGGGAAATTAGTTGATGTAAACATTCATTAGAGAACACGAACAAATAAGTCCTCCATATACAACTGAATACTGAACACAGAAGCACTTGTCTTTGACCGATTGGAACGGTCAACCGACAGGTGCTTTTATTATTTCAAAAAATCAGAACATAAAGTCAAAAATCATATATTTCCACGGGCTATTGGGTGAGAGGTCAAAACCTCCGCCCTTTTTTTATTGTCCCGAAACAAACGGAATAGATTGCCGCACCTTGAAAATTTCATAGCAGCCGCCAGAGAGATACCTGCCGCAACGGATAGCAGAGCATTATCGGAGTCCTCACAAAATCATGGATTTTGTGAGGGGAGGAGGAACAGCGGAGTGAGCGATTTTTCGTGCTTGCACGGAAATGAGCGATACAGAGCTTGTGACGACGAGAGCCTGCCCTTTGCTTAATGGGTGCATAGCACCGACAGAGAGAACTCGGTCAAAGGGAGCGTGGAACGGTATGGTTTGGCTGTGCTTACATATCTCAATCCTTGCGATTGGATATGAAAAATTTTAAGGAGGAAACGCCTATGTGCAACAAAAACAAACGAAAACGACGAAAGGAGGACAGCGATGAAAAAGCTAAAAACAGTGGATGCGGATACGCTTCTGTATCAGCCGCTTGAAAAACCAAGCTTTGTGGTAGACGGTCTTATCCCTACGGGGTTAATTCTGTTCTGCGGCTCACAGAAAATCGGCAAAAGCTGGCTGATGTTAAAGCTGTGTCTATGTGTGTCAGAGGGCTTGCCCTTATGAGGACTGCCTACAACAAGGAGCGATGTGCTGTACCTCTGTTTAGAGGACACCTTTTTTCGCATACAAGACAGGCTGTTCAAGCTGACCGATGAAGCGAGTGAACGGCTGCATTTTGCCGTGGCAAGCTGCAAGCTGTCGGACGGTCTGGTGGGGCAGCTTGAAGAATATTTAAAGCGGTATCCCGACAGCAGGCTCATTGTGATTGATACGCTCCAGAAGATACGCACCGCTTCAAAGGATAATGCCTACGCCAACGACTACGGAGATATATCTCTTATCAAAGAATTTGCCGACAGACATTCTCTTGCGGTTGTGGTAGTACACCATATCCGCAAGCAGGGTGACAGTGATGTGTTTAACAAGGTGTCTGGTACAACAGGGCTGACAGGAAGTGCGGACGCTACCTTTGTTTTGGAAAAGGAAAACCGTGCTTCCGATACGGCGAAGCTGTACGCTATTGGCAGAGATATTGAGTATCAGGAATTAACCCTCCGCTTTTGTGATTGCAGTTGGGAGTTAGTGGAGCGAAAAGAGCAGGAGCGGCTTGCAAGAGAAGCCGTGCCGCCTGTTCTTTTTCGGCTGGTAAACTTTATGCGTAACAAAGAAAAGTGGACGGGTACGGCAACGGAACTTCTCTGTATGTTGGAGGACACCGAAACCGCACCCACTGTTATTACAAAGCTGCTTAATGAGTATCACGCAACTATTCTTTGTGAGAATGGTATCCAATATTCCTACCGCAGAACAAAGGCAGGCAGACGGATTATTCTTTCAAGGGGTGACAGGGTTGACAGCGGTGACAGTGATTTTGGGATACCCCCTAACGCTGACATTGCCGACACCGTTACCCCTTTATCCGATGCGAAAAGCAGAGGATAAAACAAGTCGAAGCCTTGTCATAAGGGAGTCCAGAGGGAACATCTGGCACACCTCCTTGCTCCGCAAGGTGTAGTGTGTTACACCCTGTAAACGCAGTCATAAAAATCGGAGATTTTTTGACCGCAGGGGTGGATTTACGAGCCGAGGAAAAGGCGAGAAAATCTCACGCCTGCACCTTGTGTTTATGGGGTGTTCTCCCGTAAGGGTTGACAGCGGCAGGGTATCCCAAATTACCTGTCATCACTGTCACCGCTGTCAACCTGTCGGGCAAGGCTGTAACTATTTGCACAGTTAAAATGATTGGAGGAATATAAAAATGCCCTATGCAATCCTACGTTTTCAGAAGCGAAAAGCAGGCTCTGTCGCTTCCTGTGAACGCCATAACGAGCGAAAAAAGGAAGCCTACAAGAGTAACCCAGACATTGATACGGAACGCTCAAAGGACAATTACCACCTTGTCGCACCGCCGAGATACACCTATAAAAAGGAAATCAACCGTATGGTGCGTGAAGCAGGCTGCAAGGTACGCCGTGACAGCGTGATGTTGGTGGAAACGCTTATCACCGCTTCACCCGAATTTATGAACAGTTTAGCACCCGCAGAGCAAAAAGAGTATTTTACGATGGCTCTTGACTTCCTTGCGGAGCGTGTGGGAAAACAAAATATCATCTCCGCTGTGGTGCATATGGACGAGAAAACGCCCCATATGCACCTTTGCTTTACCCCTATCACACCTGATAACAAGCTGTCCGCCAAAGCCTTTTTAGGCAATCAAAAGAGCCTGTCACAGTGGCAGACCGATTACCACGAGCGTATGTCCTCTCGGTGGCACGAACTTGAAAGAGGTCAATCGTCAATGATTACCAAACGAAAGCATCTCCCCACTTGGCTTTTTAAATTGGGTGGGAGACTCGATAAACAGTATGAGGAAATCGTAAACGCTCTGTCGGATATTAACGCCTTTAACGCAGGAAAAAAGCGTGATAAAGCAGTTGCTTTGCTTGAAAACTGGCTGCCAGAAGTGGAAAAATTCTCACGGGAAATTAGCAAGCAAAGTGCGTATATCGACAGTCTGAAAGAACGTATCGGGCAGGAATCCGACTATGCCGAGCGTATGCGTGACGGGAAGTATGCGGAGGAATTAAAGGTACAGAAAGCAAATCAAAAGATATTTGAATTGCAGCGTACCAACAGCCAGATGGAACGGATTTTAAAGAAAATCCCGCCCGAAGTCTTAGAGGAAATACAAAAAAATAACAGAAAGAAATCAAGAGAAAGGTAAGGTTTTACGATGAAAAAACAGGAATTTGTGATGTTAAATACAGCAGATTTACACCCATTCCCCGACAATCCTTTTCGGGTTGTGGAGGATGAATTACTCATAGAATTAGCAGAAAGCATAAAGGAGTTTGGTATGGTAACGCCGATTATTACCCGCCAAAAAGAGGACGGAAACGGTTATGAGGTCATTGCAGGGCAGCGGCGTGTCCGTGCTTCCGAGCTTGCAGGGATTGAAAAAGTTCCTGCTTTTGTTTTGCCCTTAGACCGTGATAGGGCGATTATCACCCTTGTGGACAGCAACATTCAGCGTGAAAATATCCTGCCCAGTGAGCGTGCCTTTGCTTACAAGATGAAATTGGAGGCAATGAAACGGCAGGGTTTCCGCACGGATTTAACTTCTGACCAAGTTGGGCAGAAGTTGACTTCGGTGGAATTACTTGCGAAGCAGTCAGCCAACAGTCGCACACAAATACAGCGTTTTATCCGTCTGACAGAGTTAATCTCTCCCATTTTGCAGATGGTGGACGAGGATAAAATCTCTCTTACGCCTGCTGTTGAACTGTCTTTTCTGAAAAAAGACGAGCAGGAAAATCTCCTTGTCACGATGGAAAGTGAGGACGCTACTCCCTCGCTCTCACAGTCGCAGCGGATGAAAAGGTTAAGTCAAATGGGGCGGCTTGATATGGACGCTATCTTTGAGATTATGACCGAGGAAAAGGGCAACCAAAAGGAAACCGTTAAAATCCGTATGGACAAGCTGAAAAAATACTTTCCCAAAGGCACTACGCCACAGCAGATTGAGGAGATGATTATCCGCCTGCTTGAGCGTGAGCTTGCAAGAAAACGCAGCCGTGACAGCCGATAAAGGTTTGTTTTGAGTTGGTAAAAGAAAGCTGAGGTAACAGAAAATGAAGGATATTCAAAGTGAAATCACAAAGGAAATTGCCGTTTTGTCGGTAAGTGAAAGCGGCTACACCAAAGAAATCAATCTTGTATCTTGGAATGGTGCAGAGCCAAAATATGATATTCGCAGCTTTTCGCCTAACCGAGAGAAATGCGGTAAGGGTATTACACTGACGGGAACAGAAGTAAAAATGCTGCTTGAAGCGTTGAAAAAAGAACTGAATAACTAAATCAATTTTGGATTGGGAGCGTTTTCGGACGCTCCTTTTCCATTTTTTTAAAGGAGGATATGCTTATGGCAAGAACAGTTACACGTCCGAAAATATCCGTACAGGCGGCATATACGGGCGAAAAAGATATGCGTGAGGTTTTCATTTCTCTGCTTATTTCGAAGGTACGGAACGGAAAAAACTCTGTTCGCACCTTTGAGATAATAAAGGATACAGAATACAATATAGGCACAACACAGATAAAGGAGGCAAGTTAAATGGGTATTTTAAGAACAGCATTATACTGCCGTTTGTCGAAAGACGATATGCTGCAAGGCGATAGCGAAAGCATTAAAACACAAAAAGCAATGCTCACGCAGTATGCAAAGGAACACGGATTTATGGTAGTCGAGGTCTATGTGGACGATGGGTACAGCGGTCTGAATTTTGACCGTCCAGACTTTAACCGTATGCTCGATGACATTGAAGCAGGCAAGATTGATGTGGTCATCACAAAGGATTTATCCCGTTTGGGGCGTGACCATTTGAAGGTCGGACACTTCACAGAAATTTACTTCCCAATGAAAAATGTACGGTATATCGCCGTTAATGATATGGTGGATACCGCCAACAAGAACAACGATATAGCAGCCTTAAAAAATGTAATGAACGAGTTTTACAGCCGTGATAATTCCCGTAAAATCCGTTCTTCTGTCCGTGCAAGAGCAAAAGCTGGACTTTACCGCTGTTCCTTTAATCCTATCGGCTATCGCAAAGCACCCGATAATCATAACAAGCTGATAGTTGACGAGGAAACAGCCCCTATTGTCAAGCGTATTTTTCAGCTTGCCTATGAGGGTGTTGGCTCTCACAAAATTGCAACAATGTTTCGCAAGGAGCAGATACCCTGTCCTTCTTGGTGGCTGCACAGCAGAGGTGAAAAGGATTATTCCAAACGCTTTGAGAAGCCAGAAAACAAATATATCTGGTCGCATACGGTCATCAGCAACATCATCAAAAATCCTCTCTATCTCGGACATTCAGTTATGTGCAAAACAGAAGCAATTTTCAAGGTGGGCAAAAGCAAAAAAGTACCCGAAGCGGAACGCATACGGGTTGATAACACCCACGAGCCGCTTATCGCACAGGAGATTTTTGACGGGGCGAATCAAAAGATACTGAGCCGAAAACGAGAGGACACAAGCGGCAATGTATCAATTTTTGCAGGGCTTATCAAGTGCGGCACTTGCGGCAGGGCAATGTGTCAGAGGTATTGGGGCAAGGATAGACATCGTATTTTCGTCTGCTCCACCTACGGAAATAACACGAAAGACTGCACAGACCACCGCATATTTTACGAGGATTTATATAACGCTGTGCTTGCGGATATTCAGTATCACGCCCGCCTTGCTTTTGAAAACCGTGCGGCGGCTGTGGCTTTGGCGGTTAAAATGAACGATAAAGCGGACGGAAACCGTGGAAAAAGCAATGAAAGCAAGCTGAAACAGGCAAAGAAACGCTGTGATAAAGTGACAAGATTATTTGACAGGCTGTACGAGGACTCTCTTTCTGGGCGTATCTCAAACGATAATTTCACCCGTCTGATTAACAAATATCAGTCTGAGCAGGAGCAATTACAAAGGCAGATAGAACAGCTTGAAAGCACGATGCAGGCGGTAAAGGATAATCAGAGCAATGCCGTGCAATGGGCGGATTTGATGTCACAGTACGCAGGCATACTGGAGCTTACCACCGAAAATCTCAATCTTCTTATTGAGCGAATAGAAGTATTTAACCGAACGCAGACAGAAGCCGAGGCAGAACAGATTATTAAAATCTGTTACCGCTTCGGCGGGTACATAGGGGAACGCCGTTTCAATGCAAAGGTTTTGAAGCACCCTTGTAAGAAATTTTGTTCTTCGGAAAGGAAAGTCAATGAAAGAGAAAAAGTATTATCTGTATCTTGACGAGCAGGAGCGAAAGCTGTTGATTTACGCTCTGAATGGGTTTCGCAGCAAGCTGATAGCTGAGGGCAGATATACAGACTGTGTGGACGAACTGCTCATTAAGGTTATTTACGCAAAAACAGTGAAACTGAAAATACGATAACGGGAGGATTGCATAATGGAAAAGTATATTTTTGATGAAAGCAACGGGCTGTGGTATGAGCTGCAAGGAGATTATTATATCCCCTGTCTTACCTTACCAGCCGAAAAGGAAAAGCCGATAGGCCTTTTCGGACAGCGGCACAGGCGGTATCTGAGGGAGTACCGCCGAATTACATATACCAATCTTTTTACAAGCGGCAGGCTCAATTCTTACCTTGCCGACATAGACGAACAGGCACAGCAACGCTTTGAAACGATTACAGAGCAGATGAAGCAGGCACAGGGTATTACGGAGCAGCTAAAGGCGGAAAACGCCTTAGAATGGACAGGAAGAATGAATAACATTCGAGCGTGTGCTGTTGAGATTGTAGATAGAGAAATAATCTACGCATAGGGAAAAACGGCAGGGAGAAATCTCTGCCGTTTTTCTTTTTGGGAAGAGTTCAGTTAAACAATTCGAAATATCTTGCAATGAGATTATTAAATCTCTATAAGCAAGCTATTAGATGTCATTTTTTGTTTCCTTTGCTTGAAAAACAGCTTGTTTTTTGCTATAATAAACCCTCCACTATAACACCAGACTTTTTTAGTGTGGTATTATAGTTTGGCAGGAGGTGGTTTTTTGCAGACATATAAAACAGCACAGGTAGCACAAATAGTAGGTGTTCACCCAAACACGGTCAGGCTGTATGAGGATTTGAAGCTTATCCCAAAGCCTGAACGCAAACCAAACGGTTATCGAGTCTTTACCGACTTTCATATTGATGTTTTTAGATTAGCAAGAACCGCTTTTCAAATTGAAGTTCTACAAAATGGCTTGCGTAAAAAAATCGTGAGTATGGTAAAAACTGCGGCCCAAGGTGACTTTGATACAGCACTTACCCTTACTAGTGAATATTTATCACAGGCGCAGACGGAAAAAGAAAATGCCGATGAAGCCATACGCATTACAAAGAAAATTCTGTCCGGCACTTCTGATACAGATGCTCTTGAACTGAAACGCTCCGATACAGCAAAGCATTTGCAGATTTCGATGGATACTCTGCGAAATTGGGAAATGAATGGTCTTTTATCTGTAAAAAGAAAAATGAACGGATACCGTGTTTATACTGGTGAGGATATTAATCGCTTAAAAATCATTCGTTCATTACGGTGTGCAAACTATTCTTTGGAAGCTATACTGCGTATGTTGTCGGAACTTTCGGCAAATCCGAATGTAGATATTAAACAGGCATTGGATACGCCGAGGCCGGGCGAGGATATTGTATCCGTTTGTGATAAGCTACTTACCTCTCTTAATGCTGCCGAACAAAATGCCAAAGTGATGCTAAATATGCTCCATAAGATGAAAAGAAAATATTGAACCCTCCATTTTACCACCAACCTTTCGGTTGGTGGTATTCTTTTTACACAAAGGAGGTCATGTTATGGATGAAATAATTAAAGTCGGGCAGCTAACCAAAACATACGGGAGTCTGCTTGCAGTAAACAACCTAAGCCTGTCGGTGGAGCAAGGAACTGTTTTCGGTTTGCTTGGTGCGAATGGGGCAGGTAAAAGCACTACGATAGAATGTGTTTTAGGGACAAAAACACCCGATAGCGGTACGGTTTCTATTTTGGGAATGAATCCACTGAAAGACCGAAAAAAACTTTTTGAAAAGGTTAGCGTTCAGTTTCAAGAAGCAAATTATCAAGAGCAAATCAAGGTCGGTGAGCTTTGCGAGGTAACGGCTTGCCTGTATAAAGCGGCTTCTGATTATTCTGCTCTCTTAAAGCAATTTGGAATAGCGGACAAGAAAAACAACCTTGTCAGCGAACTTTCGGGTGGGGAGCGGCAACGGCTGTTTATTGTCCTTGCTCTGATACCCAACCCCAAAGTCGTATTTTTGGACGAGCTTACCACGGGGCTTGACGCAAAGGCAAGGAGAGATGTCTGGAAAAGCTTGTCGGAACTCAAAGCAAAGGGCTTGACCATCTTCTTAACCTCTCACTTCATGGACGAAGTAGAGGTTTTGTGCGACAAAATCTGTATTTTGAAGCAAGGGCAGTCCGTGTTCTACGGAACGGTAGCCGAAGCAATTAGCGCAAGCCCCTGTGACAAATTGGAGGACGCTTATCTATGGTATACGGACGAGGAGGGCGAAGAAAATGAGAACATTTAGCACCATGCTCAAAAACGAATTGAAACTATCCCTGCGGGGTATGGATATGGTTATTTTCGCTATCTGTATGCCCCTTGTCGTTCTCGTCATACTCGGTATTATTTACGGGAACAAGCCCGCATTTGACGGAGCCAACTACACTTTTTTGCAGCAATCATTTGGTGCGCTCTGTTCCATAGCGATTTGTGCCGGAGGTGTGATGGGATTGCCACTCGTTGTTTCAGATTATAGGGGTAAGAAAATCTTGAAGCGGTTTAAGGTCATGCCTGTAAGCCCTGCCATGATTTTAGGGGTACAGGTAACGATTTATACTATTTATTCTGCCCTGTCGTTAATCCTGCTATATATTACCGCACGGGTTTTCTTCGGACTAACCCTATCTGGCTCGTGGGTTCTATTTTTGGGTGGGTATCTTTTAGTTATGCTGTCTATATTCAGCATTGGGATGATGGTCGGGGGGATTGCGCCGAACAACAAGATTGCAGGTGTAATTGCAAGCGTTTTGTATTTCCCCATGCTAATATTTTCTGGGGCAACCTTACCTTATGAGGTCATGCCGACTGTGCTGCAAAATGTAGCAGATGTTTTGCCGCTCACGCAGGGCATAAAGATACTCAAATGCGCAGCTCTTGGACTGCCCATAGACAATATGCTGCTACCGATTATCGTAATGGTTGTTATTGCTACCCTTTGCATTGGCATTTCTATTAAGTTTTTCAAATGGGAGTAATTGCAATATTGGAAGTTAAAAGAATACGGGTGGTATCACTATTATGAATAAAGAAGAATGGATATATTGTCCTGTTTGTGGCAACAAAACCCGTGACAAAATCAGAGAGGATACTGTTCTAATAAACTTTCCTCTATTTTGTCCCAAGTGCAAAAAGCAAAGTTTAATCAATGTAAAAAAACTGCATATGACCGTCATCAAAGAGCCAGACGCACAGACGCAGAGCCGATGAACTTGTGAGCAATCACGGTTTGTCGGCTCTTTTATTTACAGAGTGATAGATGGAATAAGCCCACCAAATAAAAAAAACGGTGTTTTGGTGGGCGGTTTTGCTACGCCTATATGAAATAACTACCCTCCAGACTCTGTTTTAAGTTTGGGGGGATTTTTATGTGTTGGTCAACAACCGACACTCCGTTGCGAATTAGAAGCAGCGGATATATGCTCACATAGCCTTTCGATTGTTGGAGGGTGATTCGTTAAAAAAAGCCTTGTTTATATTTGGGGTATCGCTGCCATTCAACAAGAACTGACAGTTCTTGCTTATGGTGGCGTTATCTCTTTTTATGCACTTGTTTTTCGGCTTGTATTGCCGATTTGCAGGTGCTTTTTTGTTTGCTCTTTTATCCCTCGTTGCCGTTCCCCACCTTTCAATCTGAATTTTAAAGATTTTCAAAATTCAGATTGGAGGAAAATAGATATGGCATATAACCACGGCAGAGAAGATAGAAAATGGCGGCTCTGGAAAGAAGCAGAGGAAAAGGAAATGCGGCGATGCGGTGTTGAAGAAAGCACCATTGAGCAAATCCGTATTGATGATAGAGCGATGTTTAATTCTGATAGGCGATTTTACACACATTCACAGGAGGCTGGTACATATCTTGATGATGTTGCGGAAAGTAAACAGCAGATTGAGGTGAGTACCGTCGGAGACTTGTTGGATGAGATTGAAAATGAGCAGTTGTATCAAGTCCTGCGAATGGTGGACAAGCGCACCCTGCAAATCCTCCTGCTAAAAATGCAGGGGTATTCCACAAAAGAAATTGCCCCGCTTGTCGGATTAACAACGGGTGCGATTTATGCAAGATTAGACCACCTGCGGAAAAAGCTGAAACAATTTAAGAAGTAAGGAAGAAAACCACATTTCCTTATGGGCTGTTGGGTGAGAGGACAAAAACCTCTCACCCATTTTTCAGCAGGAGGAAAAAAGAATGTGGTATCGGAACAGAACATATATACTTCGGGAGGAAGTGACAGAGGACGGAACAAGATACTTTATCAGTTTTAAGGACGGGCAAGGCATATCCTATGAATTGAACGTGTCCTATGATTTTTATATGGCGTTTCGTAGATTGGAACTTGATAATCGGAAATTAGATACTTGGGATTGGCGGCACAGAGAGTTTTCAGAGATTTATGAGGAAACGCTGAACAGACGGGCGTTAAGACTTCCGAAAGCTGTTGATGAACTTATCATTGAGGAAGAGCAGACAGAATTGCTTCACAAAACGATAGCTGCCCTGCCCAAAATTCAAAAGCGGCGTTTTCTGCTTTATCACGAATATGATTTGAACTACTATCAGATTGGAGCAATGGAGCATTGCACACCGCAGGCGGTACGGCGGTCTGTCATTATTGCAAGAGAAAAGATAAAGGCACAGATGAAAAATTATCTCTGTGCCTGATAGGAATTATACAATGCCCTTGTATCTTCGGATATGAGGGATTTCCTTATATGTTCTTTAATGGAACTTTGCAGTACTGGATATATTAGAATCCGGAAAACGGATTGGGGAAAAGTTGGTGCTACTACTGACTAAAACTCAGCGACAGGAACTTGCCCACTTCCTTCTTGAATACTCTGAGACAACAGATGCCTGTTCTTTATACCAACATTTTTCGAGATATGCCTGGCAAGACAGCAATCTTCTTACAGAAATTCAGGAAGGTGACCTGTATCTCTGTCTGGAACAACGACTTGTGACTGTTCGTGAACAGGAAATATGTCTGACAGTCAAAGAGTTTGATATATTGTTCTTGCTTGCCAGCAATCCAAAGCGGGTATTTACTTATGAACTTATCATGGATTTGGTCTGGAAAGAGGATTATACCTACTATTCACGAAAAGCAATTAACAACCATATATATAATCTCAGGAAAAAATTAAAGATAGACCCAGGCGATCCCGACTATATCAAAAGTGTTACCGGAATCGGATATAAGTTTTCGTTGCCATAAATTCACACCATAGGGTAAAACCTGCGGTGTGAATTTTTTTGTATTTTCACAGGACAGACGGCAACTTTCTCCTGAAATATGTACTGAATAATGGAGGGATTTTTTGGCTGCCACTTCTGATAGGGTAAATTGTGAATTTTTTGTGAAGTTTTCAAAAAGACCCCCTATTTTTGCCCCAAAAATGTACGGAATAGTGAAGGGATATTTTTTGACAGTCAGGAGGTGAAGCATATAAAAGATAAAATACCGGTCATGGATTATAGCCAATACCGGAAGGCAAGGAAATTAGTTCATGCGTGCTGTAATTATGATAACGGAAACTGCATCATGTTGGATGACGGAGAGGAATGCGTCTGTGTCCAGAGCATTTCCTACTCGCTTTTATGCAGATGGTTTCGGATTGCGGTTCTTCCATTGGACAATCCTTTGGAAACAGCTCTGTTACACAGGGGCAACATGAAACGGTGCGCTGTCTGCGGCCAGCCGTTTCTTCCCGGCTCTAACCGGGCGAAATATTGTAAGTCCTGTGCGGCAAAGGTGCATCGAAAACAGAAGAATGCCAGCGACCGTAAAAGAAGGCTCCTATGCGGACAATTAGAAGCGAAAAAACCTTGATATTGCTGGACGCTTCAACACTTGTCAGCGGGCAGGCAGTATAAATCCCTTCTACATCCGTAAAACAGTCTTGAAACTGTCCGCAGAGGTAAATTCACCTATCCGGGATTTTCCCGATTAGGTGGTATCTATTTCTCTTATATTTCATGCATTTTAGAGTTCGCTCAAAAACGGGGTTATCCTGTCTTGGAATTTCAGAGACTGGAAAAACGGACACTCTGCACTGCCCCAAAGCTGTCTTTCCGGCAGTGGATAATCCGACGCTTTGGAGAGCCGGAAAATAGACGGAACGGTACGGCTGTATTTTACAGTAGAAGAAGCAAAAGGGAAGCTGCACCGGAGCCGTCAGGTAACGACCCGTGCGTTTCAGGAATTAGAGCGCAGCGGACTGATTATCCGTAGGAAACAGGGGCTTGGCAGACCGGCAGTAATTACCCTGAGAATTCCGACAACAGGAAAGGAGAACTGACTGAATGGCAGATAAAAAAGATTTGAGTACACTTCCGCAGTTTCTGAAACCGGAAGTGGCGGAACGTGTGGCAGAGCATTTCAAAGACGGTGTGTTTGAATTTGATTTTGATACCGAGGAACATATCGCCGTGGAGGGCAACACGGTTTACCATGTGATTCCTCATTATGCTGGTGATGATGCGGAAAGTGTGCTGAACAAGCTGCGCCGGATGATTGCAAAAAATATGGGGGAAATGTAAATGAGGGAGGCTGAAATAACAGAAAGAATGCGTTATAATACAGGTAACCGTTTACCTGGCTGTTATCCCTTTTTCGGGAGGAAAGGAGCTATTTATGAACCAGCAGCCAGATAAAATCACAGCTTTATATTGTCGTTTAAGCCAGGACGATGCCCTTGACGGGGAATCAAACAGTATCACCAATCAAAAGGCTTTACTCTCTAGGTATGCGGCGGAACACGGTTTCCGCAATATCATGTTTTTTGTAGACGATGGATTTTCAGGAACGAGCTTTTAAAGACCGGGATTTCAGGAAATGATGAAATATGTGGAGGATTATTCGGTTTCCACCCTGATTGTCAAAGACTTGTCCCGGCTCGGCAGGGAATATTCCTATATGGGGCGTTTGCAGGATTTCATTTTTCCAGCTTACGACGTCCGCTTCATCGCAATCAATGATGATGTGGATAGTGCCAAAGGAGAAAATGATTTTGCCGTTTTCAAAAATGTATTCAACGATTATTACGCAAAGGACACCAGCAAGAAAATCCGGGCAGTCGTTAAAATGCGGGGTGAAGCCGGGGAACACCTTGCCAGCAACCCGCCCTACGGGTATGTGAAAGATCCGCAGGACAAAAAGAAATGGATTGTGGATGAAGAAGCGGCTAAGGTGGTGCGACGTATCTATGACCTGTGTATTGCAGGGAAAGGGCCGATGCAGATAGCCAAAATACTGACAGCAGAAAAGGTGCTGACCGTTACAGCCTACCATGCCAAACAGAAAGGCTGGACAATGCCGGATAATTTATATGGATGGAACAAAAAGTCAATCGCCGGTATTTTGGAACGGCGGGAATACAATGGCTGTACCGTCAACTTCAAGACTTATACCAAATCCCTGAAATTCAAAAAGCGACTGCAAAATCCGAAAGAAAATCAGCGGATATTTGAAGGAACACAGCCGGCAATCATTGAGTACGGACAATGGGAACGAGTACAGGCTCTCAGGGAAAATAAACGCAGGCCAACCAAAACCGGTAAGACAAGCATTTTCTCCGGTCTTGTCCGCTGTGCTGACTGCGGAGCTAAGCTCTATTACTGTACCTGCAACAGCTACAAAGATGATTCGCAAGATCATTTCGTCTGCTCCAATTACAAAAGCAATACCGGTTCTTGCCAGATTCATTATATCCGTGAAATCACGCTGTATAAGCGGGTACTGGAATGTGTTCAGCGGACACTGACTTATGTGCGACTGTTTCAGGATGACTTCACACAGGAAATGCTGATGCAGGATGAAGCCAGCCGGAAAGCAGAACTGGCACAGAAACGAAAAGCCCTGTCAGGCGCACAGAAGCGTATAGAGGACTTGGATAAAATCATCCAACACCTTTATGAAGATAATGTTCTGGGGAAACTGAGTGACCTCCGTTTCCAGAAGTTATCTGCACAGTATGAGACCGAACAGGCAGAAATCAGGCAGCTTTCCGAAACACTGGAACGGGAAATCGCAGAAGAAGCTGAGCAGGTTTCGGATGTGGGGCGTTTCTTACAGCTTGCGGAACGGTATTCCGATATACAGGAGCTTGACGCTGCGACAGTCAACGAACTGATTGAAAAAATCGTCATCCATAACCCGGAGAAAATCGATGGGAGAAAGCATGTGACGATTGAGGTTTATTTTACTTATGTGGGCAAAATCCAGATTCCACTTCAAAAACCGGAGCTGCCTGCAAGTACGGAAAAACCGGCGTGATTTTCACCACGCCGGTTCTACCGGGAAATTTTATTTACTTCCTTATGAGCCGTCGCCTAATGGCTCATGCCTTTTTTTCCAAGCAGACGATGGACATGGGCGGAACGCCGAGATGGCGGGCCACCGGCTGGCACTTGGCCATGAACAGGTGGAAGAGGTTGCCGCGAGGCGCGTCCATCAGGCTCTCGTAGTTGCCCTGGCCTTTGGCTATGATCACGTCCGCTTCTTCGAAGACCCGGCGGAAGCCGGGAGATACCCGGCCTAATACAGTGCCCAGGCAGCCGTCGCCGTTTTCAAGGACAGTGGCCGCCTCCTCCATGGCTACCTGCCGGGCGTCGGCCAGGGTCACGTCGTTGATGATGGGCCGGCCGCGAACGACATAATACACTTTGACCGGGAATTCCCGGAGGATACGCTGAATGAACAGTTTATCCAGCACGATTTCCCCGCAGTTGTCGCCGAGGTAGAGCAGGGTGCGGGCGCCGGCCAGGGCGGTCCGGAGCCGGGGACTGTCATCCCGGGCCAAAGGCGTATCCAACACGCCCTCGATCCGTCTTTGCAGTTCCGCAAGATCGAAGGTGTGCTGGGCGGCAAAATCGATGAGATTTCCGGCAATGGCCGTCTTGAGCGCGGTGATGAAGGGATCGGATGCGGAGGCGATCAGCGTCTCAATGCTGCCGCTCATGGCGAGAAGCTCTTCGTTGTAATAGCGTTTGATTTCCCGGTAGGGATCGGGGTCCCCGCCGTGCCGGACGATGATCCCCCAGGTGCCTCCCATGATCTCCGGATTGGACAGATTGTAGGATACCCGGCTGAGATAGGACAGGACCTCCCGCATGGCGCTCTCCCGGGCGGCCGGGCTGAGGCCCAACCCATCCAGCACCTTGAGCGCCTGATTTAAATTGCACCCAAGACAGCTAAGACTCAAACTCATCGTCATGCCCCCTTTTCTTCATTGTACTACGACGCGCCCCGCCTGTCCCCATCTGCCGCGGATTGACAGCTTTTGGAGCAGGAGGTATCATTTAAGAGGTAAGTGAAATGGGGGTGTCCCATGGAAAGACTGTATGATCTGCATGTGCATACGGCGACCGTCAGCTCTTGCGGGCAGGTGGAGCCGGAACGGATGGCGGAGCTCTATCAAAGGGCGGGCTATGACGGCGTAGCGGTTACGGACCACTACTATGCACGGTATTTCGAAAAGATGGGCGATCTGCCCTGGGAAAAGAAGGTGGACCGCTACCTTGCAGGCTACCGGAGGGCCAAGACCGCCGGGGAGAAGACGGGGCTTCAGGTGCTGCTTGGCATTGAGCTTCGCTTCAAGGGCCACGTGAATGATTATCTGATCTTTGGGGTGGACGAGGCCTTTTTAAGGGAGCATCCCAAGCTTTATGAACTGGAACTGCCGGAATTTTACCGCCGGTTCCGGGACGAACTTTTCATCTGCCAGGCGCATCCCTTCCGGGACCGGGGCTGCGAACCGGCGCCGGCGGAATTTCTGCATGGCGCAGAGGTCTACAACGGCAACCCCAACCATCTTGATCACAACTACAACGACAAGGCCAGGGCTTTTGCAAAGGCGAACGGCCTTGTGGCGATATCCGCCTCCGATTTTCATGAGGAGGGCGGGGAGGCCATGGGAGGAACCTTTTTGCCCGGTGTCTCGGACGGCCGGGCGTTGGCCCACACACTGAAAGAGAGCGGACCCTTCAAACTCAAAGAGACTTAAGGGAAGTAGGGGAATCAATGGAAGGATCACTCATCATCGTCAAGCAGGTGATCGCGCTTTTTGTCGCCATTCTGGCTGGATTCATTGCAAGAAAAAAATCGATCCTGCGGGACGAGGTGCTGGGCGGTGTCAATGCGCTGCTCATGGACATCAGTATGCCCTGCCTCGCCTTTGCGTCCTTCCAGTTTGAATTCAGCTCGGAGATTCTGCAGAACATTCTGATCATGATGGCGGGCGCCTTCCTGCTTCATCTGGTGCTTACGCCCCTCAGCCGGCTGATTTTCTTCCATTATAAAGACAGACAGCTGCAGGTGCTGCGCTTTACCGCCATTTTTTCCAATGCGGGCTTCATGGGCCTGCCCCTCATTTCGGCTCTGCTGGGCCAGGAGGGCGTCCTGTATTGTTCCGTTTTTCTGGTGGCCTTCAACGTGTTCAACTGGACCATCGGGGTTTGGCTGTATACCGGAAGGGGCGGCATTCGGATGCGCTCCCTGGTCACCTGCCCCTCCCTTGTTGCGGTGTTCCTTGGATTTTTCTTCTTCCTGCTGCGCATTCCCCTTTGGGAGCCGTTGAGTTCCGGCATCAGTTTGGTGGGCAGTCTCACCACGCCGCTGTCCATGATTATCATTGGCGCCCGTATGGCGGACATGAAGCTGAAGGAGGTGGTGGGGGACGCGTCCATGTACTATGCCGCCTTCGTCCGGCTGATTCTCATTCCCCTGGCTGTGTACGGGGTCACCACCATGATTGGTTTGGACGGCGTGGTGCGGACGGTGCTCCTTTTGTGCAGCGCCATGCCCGCGGCGGCGGCCACCACCCTGTTTGCCGAGCGCTACGGCGGTGACGGCGCCTATGCGGCCAAGGTGGTATTCTTCACCACCCTGCTTTCCCTCGTCACGATTCCGGCCATCCTGCTGCTGGTGGGATGATGCTAAAAACTGCTAGGGCGAAATTTGATAAAAGTCCTTGATGGATTGCAGCTTCCGGGTTATGATGGGAGAGAAAGGAGGGACGAGCTGTGATTGATAAGAAGATGATCATTGCGGACGTTCTGAAGAAGGACCAAAAGTCGGCCGCGGTGTTTTTTGAGATGGGTATGTTCTGCGTGGGCTGCCCCTCGGCCAGCGGTGAGAGCATTGAGGATGCCTGTAAGGTTCATGGCATCAATGCCGATGAGCTTGTGGATAAGCTGAATGCGTTTTTTGCCGGCGTATAACGAAAGATGAAGAAGCCCGAAAGGGCTTCTTTTTTTGTGTGGATAAACTTGATTATGTAGACTTAATTCCGCGAAATAAAAGTAGTATTTTGCCTTCTTTTGCGAAAGGGCTTGCTTCCTGTGAATATTATGTTAAGATTGTGAATAAACATGGTGTGGGCAATGTTTTCTTCTTTCACCCATGGCATAAATATGGTAAAATAAAAACAAATATTACCGGTAAGAGGTGGGGAATATGACGGAGGCTATGCAACGTTATCAATATTGGCTGAGCCAGGATCTGGACGAGGCCACCCGCAAGGAACTCATCGGCATTCAAAAGGATCCGGCGGAGATTGAGGACCGGTTCTTCCGGGAACTCGAGTTTGGCACCGCTGGGGCGCGGGGCGTTTTAGGCGCCGGCTCCAACCGGATGAACGTGTACACGGTGCGCAAGATCACCCAGGGCCTTGCGGAATACATCGCCGGCTGCGGTGAGGAGGCCATGCAAAGGGGCGTGGTGGTGGCCTATGACTCCCGCCATATGTCCGAGGAATTCTCCCTTGAGGTGAGCCGCGTGCTGGCGGGCAACGGCATTCGGGTGTATCTGTTCGATGAGCTTCGGCCCACTCCCGAGCTGTCCTTCGCCATTCGGGAGCTTTCCGCCATCGCGGGCGTTAATATCACCGCCAGCCACAATCCGGCCAAATACAATGGCTACAAGGTCTACTGGAGCGACGGCGGTCAGATGGGTCCGGAGGCTGTGCAGGGCGTGGTGGATTCCATCGCGCAAAACGATGGATTTCACGGCATTCAGCTGATGGACGCCGAGCTGGCCAAGCGTCAGGGCAAGATCATTATGATTTCCCGGGAAATCGACGACGTGTATGTTTCCCGGATCCTCGGACTGTCCCGCAATCCGCAGATGATCAAAAATGTGGGTCAGGATTTCAAGCTCACCTATACGCCGCTGCACGGCGCGGGCAACAAGCTGGTGCGGCGGGTGCTCCAGGAGGCCGGATTTGAAAAGGTCCACGTGGTGCGGGAGCAGGAGGCGCCGAATGGCGACTTTCCCACGGTAAAGGCGCCCAACCCCGAGGAACGGGACGCGCTTCGGCTGGCGCTGGCCCTGGCAAGGGTCACTCAATCGGATCTGGTGCTGGCCACCGATCCGGACAGCGATCGGATGGGCGCGGCGGTGAAGGACGAAAAGGGCGAATTTCAGGTGCTCACCGGCAACCAGATCGGCTGCCTGCTGCTCAATTATCTTCTGGAGGCCCGCAGGCAAAGCGGCGATCTGCCGCAAAACGGCGCGGTGGTCAAGAGCATCGTATCCACCAACATGGCCGATGCCATTGCTGCGAATTATGGCATGACCCTGTACGATGTGCTCACCGGCTTCAAGTTCATCTCGGAGAAGATTGAGCAGTTCGAAAAGGATGGATCTCATACCTTCCTGTTTGGCTTTGAGGAGAGCTTCGGATATCTGGCGGGGACCTTTGCCCGGGACAAGGACGCGGTGGCGGCCTGCCTTTTGATGGCAGAGGTGGCCTTGTGGTACAGCCTTCGGGGCATGAGCCTCTATCAGGGCCTGCAGGAGCTCTATCAGCAATACGGCTATTATAAGGAAAAAGTGGTTTCCTTTGAAATGGACGGCAGTGAAGGCCTCGTCAAAATCAAGGCGGTGATGGACGGACTGCGCAATCATCCGCCCAAGGCGCTGGCGGGCAAGACGGTGCTGGCCGTCCGGGATTACGACAAGCGCATGCGCAAGGATTTGACAAACGGACAGGAAGGTCCTTTGCAGCTGCCCCGGTCCAATGTGCTCTACTATGAGATGGAGGATGACGCATGGTTCGCCGCCCGGCCGTCGGGCACCGAGCCCAAGATCAAACTGTATCTCGGAGTCAGGGAGGAATCGGAGGACGCCGCATCGGCCAGAGCGGATGCCATGGCCCAGGAGATCCACGATCTTGCGGCGGCGCTGGCGGAAGGCTGAGTATTCTGGAGGTGGCCAAGATCAAACGAAGGATGATCGCCCTGTGGGCGCTGACGATCATGATTATTTTATGGGGATGTGCCAAAGGCACATCCCCCGTTTTTCGCGGTGTGCCCCGGGACTTTGCGGGGAAAACCGGGGAATGGTCCCTGGTTTTTGCTTCGGAGGAGCGGATTCTGCTCAAAAATACTGAAGATTTGGCCATCCTCCAGCGCAGCGGTGAAATCTGGGGCTTGACGGGCACGGTGGAGCTGGAGCCGCTGCACTATTTTGAAAAAGGCGAGGTATCCACGCAGCTGTCCTTCAGCGCCGATGGCCGGTATGCTTTGGCCGCCAACCGAGACAGCCGGGAGGAGGCAATCCCCTGGCCCATTCTCCTTGTGGATCTGGACAAGAATCACGCAAAAGCTGTCGGTGAAACCAAGTCTGGCGATGAGGCGGCAGCTTTTTCGCCCGATGGCCGTTGGTGCGCCGTGGTCCAGGAACGGGATGTGGTGCTGGTGGAATGCGGGACGGGTGAAATGAAGACAAGGGATATCTCCTGGTTCTCCGGCGCTCCGGAAAAGGTGTGGGCAGGCAACCAGGGAGAAGTTCTCCTGCAAAACGGCGCCATGACCGCCAAGCTGACCGAGAAAGGCCGGGAGATTCTGGAGGACACCACGGTGGTCCATTTTGACGGAGACCATCTTTGGACACTGGAGGCCGGTGAGCTGAAGCTCGCCGGGGCGGATGGGGCATCCTGGTGGGTGCCTGCCGGCTATGGGCTGATCCAGCTGGAGGGGGAGCGGGCCGTCTTTCGCAAGGAAAACGATTTGTGGCTTTTTGATTTTGGACAGCGCAGGGCACAAAGCTTTCATCTTCCTGGAGGCAGGACGCCGGTTTTGGGCATGGAGCTCATGCTGTCGCCGGCGGGGGATCAGGCGCTTCTGCTCGATGAAGAGGGCAATATGCTTTTGGATCGGGAGGGGAAGGAGGCCGCCCGGCTGGAAGGAAGCGCGCTTCAAAAGGAATGGATCTGGCAGGAGAAAACGCTCGTCCATGTTTTGACCCAGGATTACGCCCATTTTATCGTGTCTCAATATACTCCTGATCAGGGTTTTAGGACCCTGTATCATGGAGGTGAGAAGGCAAAATAAAATAATTCAAATAACTATTGACAATAGGGAGGTAGTTTGGTAAGATAATAAAGCCGCTTCGAGGAGCGGACGTGCCCGAAGCGAAGCGAAGGGCTGGGGAAGGACCTTGAAAACAACATAGTGTAGGGAAGACAAGGAAAAAGACGAAGTCAATTCCGGGCTATTGGAAGATAGCCAAAGAATGAGAAGGATTTAAACAGAAGAGTTTGATCCTGGCTCA
>NZ_JACRSR010000007.1 GCF_014384795.1 Gehongia tenuis
TGAGCCAGGATCAAACTCTTCTGTTTAAATCCTTCTCATTCTTTGGCTATCTTCCAATAGCCCGGAATTGACTTCGTCTTTTTCCTTGTCTTCCCTACACTATGTTGTTTTCAAGGTCCCATGACCCCCTTTCCAAAGCATAAATGCTCCGAAAGGGTGCCTAATTATATTACCAATTTCACTGCCTTTTGTCAAGGGGTTTGTCCCATGAGTTGAGGTCAAGTTGGGCATTGATAAACCCGTATCACGCCCGCCGTATTTCACAGCAAGCGAGTTTTATACTACCACAATCCCTTCAAAGAATCAAGTACTTTTTGCTTCGTTTTTCTCGAAAAAAATCAAAAGGCCGTGGTCTGGCACCACGGCCTTTAAAAACACTTATCGGGCCTACACCGCGAGGACGAAATCATCCAAGGTAATATAGTCTGTGATATCTCCCCCAATTCTTTGCACTTGCAGCATATTGGCAGTCGGGGAACCCTTGTAGTTTGCGAATGTACCTAAAAAATGCCCTGACAGAGCGTTCATGCTTCGTCAGGGCGTGGATTAAGGGACAAGCTATGCTTTCTTTCGTGTCAAAATAATTCCAACGATAGCTCCAACCAGGATAATTGGAGCTATTCTGACAAATAGCCACTCAAATGCATGAAGGCCAACTCCAACAACTGCGGTTTCAGGGTCGGCATAATTCCAACCCAAATAAAGACTGTTCAATGCAATTAAGACCGCAAAAGCCATTACTATAATCGCACACAATGAAATGAAAAACCAGTGAAGTCTTTTTTGCCTCGCTGCTTTCCGTTGTGCGAGTTGTAAGTTTATGACCTCAAGCTTTTCGGAAATCACTTTTAGATCATCAATCTTCGACTCAGCAATCCTTTCTCCAAGCAAAGTGCTTACGGGTGTTTCCAGCACTTCCGATATGGAAATCAACATATCAGAATCAGGGACTGATAATCCTTGCTCCCATTTAGAGATCGTTTGTCGCACCACATTCAGTTTGATGGCAAGTTCTTCTTGCGAAAGCCCTTTTGACTTTCTGATAGCTCTAATATTTTCGTTTAGCATTATGGTAACCTCCTTTCTGTCGATCGTTACCATGACTGTATGTGGAACTGCCCGTTGCTACAAGCAACGCAAATTAACATTCAAGCCTAAGTCGCGGTTTGCAGCTGAAAAAGATAAAAAGAAAGGCGATGTCCATCGATTCAGACACCGCCCTATACTCCAAAATATGGGGTTCTTCGGCTCTGTACATTTACAGGCATCAAATGATGCTGTAATTTTTAAGCCGCTTTTCAAAAATGAAGTGCATCCCGTTTTTCAGGGCAAAACGGTACATCCTAATAAAGTTTTGCACCCGCTGGGATATGGTCATCTACCATCAAAAGATGGAGCTTTTCCGCGCCCTCCTCATTATGCACTGCACTGATCAGCATACCGCAGGAGTCAATTCCCATCATTGGTCTCGGCGGCAGATTGGTGATAGCGATGCAAGTCCTGCCAACCAGCTCCTCCGGCTCATAATACTCATGAATACCACTTAAAATCGTCCGCTTTTCGTCTGTTCCATCGTCTAAGACGAATTTCAAAAGCTTCTTGGACTTCGGTACGGCCTCACATTCAAGGACCTTCACCGCACGAAAATCGGACTTACTGAAAGTCTCAAAATCTACGAAATCCTGAAACAAAGGCTCAATCTCCACTTTGGAAAAATCAATCTTCTCAGGCTCAGCTTTCACATTAACAGCCTCAGCTGCCTTAGAACTCTCATCATTTTTCACATTTACACCATTCAAGGTCTTCATCGTCGGGAAAAGCAGCACATCCCGAATGGAATAGGAATTGGTAAAAAGCATAACCATCCGGTCAATGCCGATACCCATACCGCCCGTAGGCGGCATGCCATATTCCAGAGCCGTCACAAAATCTTCGTCAATCTGGGCTTCCCCTTCACCCGCCATCTTCTTCTCCGCCTGTTCCACAAAACGGGCCCGCTGGTCGATGGGATCGTTGAGTTCACTGAAAGCGTTACCCATTTCCTTGCCGCAGATGAACAGTTCAAAACGCCGGGTAGTGGCTGGATCGTCGCTGTACTTCTTGGCAAGAGGCGAAATTTCAATGGGATAATCGGTTATGAAGGTGGGCTGAATGAGCTTGTCCTCACAATATTCATCAAAGAAAACAGGCAGCATTTGTCCTTTGCTCATACCCGCTTCCACTTCAAGTTCCCGCTTTTGGCCTTCTGCCAAAATTTCCTCCGCAGACATGGCATCGAAATCAAAGCCCGAATAATGCTTAACCGCTTCCTTCATGGTCATCCGCTTCCAGGGCGCCTTAAGTTCAATGGTTCTGCCCTGGTAGGTGATCTCCGTGGTACCATAAAGCTCCTTCGCGATGGTCTCATAAAGACCCTCCACCAGCTCCATCATGCCATACATATCGGTGTAGGCCTCATAAAACTCCATGGTGGTGAATTCCGGATTGTGAAAGGGATCCATTCCTTCGTTTCGGAAGATGCGGCCAATTTCATAGACCTTCTCAAAACCGCCCACAATGAGACGCTTCAATCCAAGCTCCGTCTCAATGCGAAGGTACATATCCACATCCAGCGTATTGTGGTGGGTAATGAAGGGCTTGGCAGCCGAGCCCGTAGCCAGCGTATGGAGTATGGGAGTTTCCACCTCCAAGTAGCCGCGGTTATCCATATAATTTCGAATCAGCTTCATGATCCTGGAGCGGATCACAAAGGTTTCCCGAACCTCGGGATTGACGATGAGATCCACATAGCGCTGACGATAACGCAGGTCCGGGTCCTTCAGGCCATGAAACTTCTCTGGCAGCGGCAGAAGGGACTTGGACAAAAGCTCCACCTTTGTGGCCTTGACCGAAATCTCGCCCTTGTTGGTTTTAAAAACCTCGCCCTCCACACCAACGATATCACCGATATCAAGCATCTTCTTGAAAAATGTGTAGGCCTCCGCACCAAGGACGTCCACCCTTACATAGATTTGAATCTGGCCCGATCCATCCAGCACATGGCCAAAGGAAGCCTTGCCCATGATTCTTCGGGACATCAGCCTTCCGGCGATGCAAACCGTCTTACCTTCCAGCGCTTCGAAGTTTTCCACAATTTCCTTGGCGCTGTGCGTCTTATCATAGCGGGTCTTCTGATAGGGGTCCATGCCCGAAGCCCGCAAATCCGCTAACTTCTGTCTCCGGACCCGTAAAATCTCACTTAATTCCTCCTGCGTAATCCCGTTCTCTTCCATAATACACCCCGTATCTTATTTATTTCCGGATCTCCAGAATCTTCATTTGAAGAGTGCCGGCCGGCACCTCAACATCCACCGTTTCGCCAGCTTTATGGCCCAAAAGTCCTGCCCCCACCGGTGATTCGTTGGAAATCTTGTTCTGCAGCGGATCAGCTTCCGCGGAACCCACGATGGTATACTCGCACTCCTCGTTGAATTCCATATCCAGCACCCGAACCGTGGTGCCGATGCCCACCATGTCCAGATTGATATCCTCGTCGTCGATCACCTGCGCTGTTCTAAGCATGTTCTCCAGCGTGGCGATTTCGCCTTCCATGAAAGCCTGCTCATTTTTCGCTTCATCGTATTCGGCGTTCTCGCTCAGATCACCGAAGGCAATGGCCTGTTTGATACGGGCGGCCACTTCCCGCCGCTTGACAGTTTTCAAGTACTCCAGTTTCTCTTCCATTTTAGCCACGCCTTCCGGCGTAAGCACCGTTTTTTTAGCAGACGGCGACTGTTGAATACTCATTTTAATATTTCCCCCTTTAATAACAAACAAGCACCGCAAATCGTGGGTTGCAGTGCCCGTCCCTTGAACATTGCCATCATTATAAGGTACCCGGACCCCAATGTCAAGATACCTTCTTGGCATAATATAGCGAACGAAAGGAAATCATCTTGCCCCGATCATAGCAACCTGCCAGGCGGAAACCTGCTTTTGCGATGGCCTCACCGTCGGTCAGGCGGAATCCCTCCAAAAATTTATATTGTTGCGCAACAGAAAATCGGTTCCAATCAGGCCAGCTTGGGTGTGCGTATACGCCGCCCGACAGGATCATGGCCCGGCCCGGCGCTCTGGCATACGCTCCGGTGAGGTCCAATAGCCAGCTGTTCATCGGAAACTGCCCCGCTTCAGCATCATAGCCTTCCGCGGCCAAGAATCCCGTTGCCCAGCCCCGCATCTGAAAAGTATCCCTGGTTCGAAGCTGTGCCGCAAGGCCGGTCTTTTCCAACAGTTCCTGGGCGAGCTTTTGAAGGGGCGTACTCTTTTCACCCACCAGAACCATTTCGTTCGCCCGTCCTGCCAGCCGCTTGGCCCAGGCCTGGCCCAGCGGCCGGTCCGCGCCAAGCACCACCACCGGGATCCGATGCAGTTCCCCCTCCAGCAGCATCATGACCTGTTCCGTAGCAGGATCAATGCTGGCGCGCCGTGCCGCCTCGCCGTCCGGAAAAAACATTCCCCGCCGGGACAGGAAACCCCGTTCTTCCTCGGTAAAGAGGGGCGCCGCCTCCACCACCGTGCGCATCCGTTCCCGGCTCAGCGTTCGTCCCAGTTCCATGAGTTTCTTTTGCCGAAACTTTTCTCCCTTTGTCCAGCTCCAGGCCATGGCGTCATAGCGGCACAGGGTCATCTCCTCCAGCTCCATCCGGCCAAGTTCTCCCGGCTCCAGCCGCGGAAGCAAAAACCTTTTCATTAATTGAGGGCAGCGCGACAATTTGGGATAGCGAACCAGCGTATTCTCAGCCGATGTGGGTACAAGATAAGCCACCGATATCATGAAGCTTCCCTCCCGTCACCTGGAATATATGGAAAGCCCGAATAGGTTATGCCTCCAAAATACGATCCAGGATGCATTCCATCTGCTGAACCGTAACCGCTTCATGAACATCCCGCCGCAGGGCCGCCACATGATTTACGCCTTTCAGGTACCAGCAAAGATGCTTGCGCATTTCCCGCACCGCGATCCGTTCTCCTTTCATGCCGACCAGTCGCCTCAGATGTTCCCGAGCCGCGCCCGCCCGCTCCTCCAGCGTGGGCGGTGCCATCGGCGTCCCGGTTTTCCAAAGATGGACCGCTTCCCGAAAGATAAACGGATTTCCCATGGCTCCCCTTGCGATCATCACTCCGTCGCATCCCGTCTCCTTCAGCATGGCCGTTCCATCCTCCGCGGAAAAAACGTCGCCATTTCCAATCACCGGAATATGAAGGGCCGCCTTTACCCGGCCAATGAACGGCCAATCGGCCCTGCCGCTGTACTGCTGCTCCCGAGTCCTGCCATGAACAGTCACCGCGGCAGCACCCGCTTGCTCCATGGCCTTTGCAAATTCCACGCCGTTGACGTTGGCGTCATCCCAGCCCTTCCTGAATTTAACCGTCACCACCGGCGCCGCCTTGGCCGCTGCCTCCACGATTTCAGCCGCCAGCCTCACGTCCTTCATCAGCGCCGAGCCCTCGCCGTTTTTAACAATCTTGGGCGCCGGGCAGCCCATATTGATATCCACCCAATCAAAGCCCATATCCCGCACTTCCCGAACGCCACGGGCCACAATTTCAGGATCACTGCCAAAAAGCTGCGCGGCCCTCGGTCTTTCCGAGGGGTCGGTTTTAAGAAGGTTCAGCGTAGCTTCACTCCCGTAGAGCATCCCCTTGGCGCTCACCATTTCCGTCACAGTCAGCGCAGTGCCCATCCTCTTGCACAGCGTGCGGAAGGGAATATCCGTCACGCCGGCCAGCGGAGCCAAAATAAAGGGATTGTCCAATTCAATATCTTTCACTCTCATGGCAAAAAAAGCCGGCCTTTCGGCCGGCACTCCGTTTCTATCCGTTTTAGGGTTTCTGAGGAATGTAGCTTCCGGACTCATCCTCCGGCAGCAGTTCGATGAGTTCCAGCTTATCCAGCTTCCATTTGCCGTCCACCCGAAGCAGCGTCACCTTGTAGCGTCCGCCCTCCCAGGTCGGCGGAGAAATCTTCTCTCCCGCATCGATCTGCTCCTGGGTCATGGCATCCTTGTTCATCTCGCCCCGCACCGTCGCCCGCTCGGAGATCGTCGCCTCCGCGCTGTCACTCCACGGCCAGGCCCAGAGATGCTCCACATTGACTTCGTAGTCAAAATCGCTGATCTTAAAATTCTTGTAGAGGCCGCTGTTGAGCAGGGAATCCTGTTCAATAAATTCGGTCGTAAAGAATTTGGGCAGCTCCGTGCTGTCCTCCTGCTGCAAGACCACCTCGGCCCGCTTTTTCATACCATCGGTGGTGAGCACGTAGCTATTGGTGATATCCATGGCCACCGAAAAGGCCATCACGATCACAGCGATGACCAACCCAATGATAAATAGATTCTTGACGACGAACCACAGGACTCTGGAAACGTACTTCAAGGAAATATCCTCCGTTCAAGGCTTTGAGACCCATATACGTGAGCTATTATACCACAGAGAAAATGGGTTTGTAAAATTTTAAATCTTACCGCTGCCGGACAAATCATTTAAAATCCATTCCGCAGCCTCCAGGGCGGTTGGAATGCTCTTAAAACCTGCCACATTCTTCCGTATTAGAATTCCCCGAATGCCCGCCCTTTCCGCTCCCCGCACATCGGCCCTCGGATTATCCCCCACCATGTAGAAGGGACCCGCTTTCGCCCTATTCATGGCCTCCCGATAGATCTCCGGCCGGGGCTTTTCATAGCCCACATCGTATGAGTTGACCACAAAATCCAAATAAGCCATGAGACCCAAATCCTCCAGGATGACCTCGAGGCCCGGCGAAAAATTGGACACCACCGCCGTATGAACTCCCTTTTCTCTAAGTTTCTTCAAAGCGGCCAGGGAGTCGGGAAAGAGTTTAAAGCGGCCGGGCCGGTTGTAGGCTTCAGGAATGTCCTCCGCCCAAAGACGGCTTTCCGCTTCGCCAAAGCCATTCACTCGATAGGCCCGTTCAAAATAGGGCGCATGATGATTCCACCAGGCCTTGGGCGTATCAAGTTCCGGATGACCCTTCTCCCAGGTCTGCCAGACAAAGCCCTCCTGAAGATAGGGGCTGAAATGTTCCTTGGTGAAGCCGTGGCCGGGCAGCCGTACATCCAGCACCTCCGCCATGGAGGTGCCAAAGCTTCGATGCTCCACGAGCGTGCCGTCAAAATCCCAAAATACGTACGCCATTGAACCCTCCTAAGAAAAACGTCTGGAGGAATTTCCTCCAGACGTTTGCATTTAGCCAGCGACGGATGTTTCCAGCGGCTGCAGATTTTTGATATGCTTGCGATAGAGACTGGCGTAGAGGAAGATCCCCGCCACCAGCGAAACCACCTCCGCAATGGGGAAGGCATACCACACATAGCCAAGACCCAGCTTGGACAGTCCATAGGCCACCGGCAGAATCACAACCAGCTGACGCAGCGCGGACAGGAACAGGCTCTTGCCGCCCTGACCCACTGCCTGGAATACGGTGGAGAACATGATGCCCACCGCCGCGGGAATAAAGCAGGTGCTGATAATCTGAAGGGCGGGAATGCCAATTTCCAGCATGTAATCGGATGCGCTGAAGATCTTCAGCAGCAGTTCCGGGAAGATCAGGAAAATGAGATTGCCCACCAGCATGATGCACCCGCCGATGATGCAGCCATACTTGAATGCCTCGGTCATACGCTTCTTGTTCTTGGCGCCATAGTTGTAACCCACGATGGGCAAAACGCCATGGGTTAGGCCGAACACCGGCATGAACACGAAGGACTGAAGCTTGTAATACACGCCCAGTACGGATACCGCCGTGCTGGAAAAGCCCGCCAGGATCGCGTTGAGCGCCGCCGTCAATACGGAGGTGATGGACTGCATAATGATGGAAGGCAGACCCACCGCGTAGATCTGTTTGGCCGTTTTGAAGCTGAATTTGAAGCCTTTAAAGCTGATCCTGACAGCGTGGTCCTTCCTGAAGATCACATACACACTAAGCAGCATAGCAAGAATCTGGCCCGCCACCGTGGCGATAGCCGCGCCCGCAACGCCCATTGCCGGCATCCCCAGATAACCAAAGATCAAAATGGGGTCCAGGACGATGTTGGTTACGGCACCCACCAGGATGAAAATCATGGGATAGATCATGTTGCCCGTCGCCTGCAGGATTTTCTCAATGGCAATCTGCACCAGCATGCCAAAGGAGAAGATGGTCACGATATACCCGTACTGACAACCCATTTCCACAATGACCGGATTGTCGCTGAAGGCGCTGAAAAAAGTGCGGGTAAAAAAGATACCGAATAAAGCAAAGAGAACCCAGCTGAATAACGCTAATACTATGCCATGGGTAGCTGCAGTATCGGCCGCGTCTTGATTTTTCTCCCCAAGCCGCCGCGATATCAGGGAGTTAACACCTACACCTGTTCCCACGGCAACAGCCATAAGAACGGTCTGAACTGGAAATGCCAGCGAAACCGCCGTAAGGGCGTCCTCACTGACTTGGGCTACAAACATGCTGTCTACGATGTTATACAAGGACTGCACCAGCATAGAAAACATGGACGGCAGTGACATGGATATCAATAGTTTCAGCATTGGGGCGGTGCCCATTTTGTTCTCTTTTGCTTTTTCCATTCAACCACTCCTTTTTCTTTCGATTACGTCAGTATAACCTACTTAACCAAAATGATCAACTCTTTTTTCATTTACTTTTTCATTCTGGCAAGGTACAGGTTCACTCCGCGGCAAAGCGCCTCATCCCGAATAGGGTCTTCCAGCTTGTCCGCCGGGACAGGCGGCGCGGGATGTTCACATAGCCGCAGATTTTTCTCCATCCAAAGGACATCGTGCCACTGACCGTTCTTGAAGCCAGCCCTTTGAAAGATACCCACACTGGAAAAACCAAGCGAACGGTGAAAGCGTTCGCTCTGCTCATTGGGCAGTCCAAGGCAGGCATAAGCATTGCAGTATCCCTGCTCCCTCAGCAGGAACAGCAGCGCTTCATAGAGGGCCCGGCCCACGCCCCCTCGTTGCATGTCCAAATTCACGTAGATGGAGGTCTCCGCATCCCATTGGTAGGCCTGACGGGTATGAAAACTGGAGGCATAGGCATATCCCTCCACCCTTCCATCCATTTCAAAGACCAGGTAAGGATATCTCTCCATCGTATGGGCGATTCGCTCTTCAAATTCCTGCACGGAGGGTACGCTGCATTCAAATGTCACAGGCGTATGCAGTACGTAGGGCGCGTAAATTTCCCGTATGCGCGCCGCGTCTTCCGGCTTGACCCATCGAATTCGTGCCGTCATTCCTCATCCCTCCAATGCCTTTATTATAGCATTCCGGGCTGTGAAGGGCTACCGGCTTTCGAAATAAGCTTTGTTGTGCAGTGCCGCTGGGTCATGGGGCTTGACAGCCAGCGCCTTTTCGTTGTATACATTGGCTTTAGCCCGCTCTCCCAGCCGGTCCCACAGAACGCACAGCTGCATATAGGGAATATAATCATAACAGTCCGGCATGCGGAATCCGTCCGCCTCCGGATCAAAGTGCATACCCGCCGCCAGCTCATACCAGAAAGCGGCCATGGCATAGGCCTGCTTATCCATAAAGTGTTCACCGATATCGCAGCAGATCTCCGCCCGGGGAACATCCAGCTTGAAACTGTCAAAAAGAATGGCGAGCGCCTTTTCCGGCTCTTCCAGAACCCGCCATGCCCGCGCCAGAAGCTGGCATGCCTCAATGCGGTTCTCCATCCATCCCCCGTCCGCCTCATAAAAACTTTTCAGAACCCGAATGGCATCCTCATACCGTCCATGATAAAATAGCTCCCGCCCATAATAATAGCGATGCCTCAAATCCATGGGAACACCCTGGCTCATCATTTGTTCGAAAATATGCAGATTCCGATCAGGATCCTTGACGGAAAGCTTGCGGTGGCTGACGGAAACGTCGCTTTTGATCGTTCGTCCGGAAAGGGGGATAATTTCATGCACTCTTCCCACCCACCGGTAATTGCGGCTCCTTTTCACCAGCCGCTCCCGAAAATTGGTGAAGTTTGCTCTGCCCTCTTCGTCAAAGCCGAGATCATACCGGGCCAGCACCATATCCACTTTCGGATCCAGCGTTTTTTTGAGTTCCAGCCAGCTTTTGGGGTCCTCGATCACATCGTCGGCGTCCAGCCAAAGGATGTATTCCTGAGTCGCTTTGGAAAAGGCAAAATTCCGTGCGGCGGCAAAGTCGTCCACCCAGCAAAAATCGTAAACATGATCGGTGTAATGCCAGGCGATGTCCTTGGTGGCATCCGTTGAGCCGGTGTCCACCACCACGATCTCATCGGCGATTCCCCGAACACTGTTAAGACATCTAGCCAGCACCTCCTCCTCGTCCCGGACAATCATGCACAAACTGATGGTGATCATTCCATCCCCTCCTTCAATCGCTTCTCCTAGCAATATATGAACCAGGGGATGGGATAGGTTCAAAAAAAGGACCCGTACCAATCAAGGTACGGGTCCTCCGTGGTATCTAATTATACGCCGTAATACTGGAAGATGGCCTTCACAACACCATCCGCGGCCTTGTGCTGGTATGCTTCGTTCACCAGCTTGCTGCGGTCGCTGGGGTTGCTGAGGTATCCAACCTCCACCAGTGCCGAGGGCAGATTCTGCTCTCTGAGCACGCACAGGGAGGTGCCATTGTTGATGTAGCGCCGGTTCGTTCCCATGGTGGAACTGACCTGATCCAGCAACAGGTTGGCCAGCCGGATGCGAGCGCTGTCATTGTAGGCCGAGAAGTAGCTGCTGGCATACTCCGTACCGCTGCTGACGTAGTAAATCTCCGTGCCGCTGGCTGTGGTTCCTCCATTGGCCATGGCATTGGAATGGATGGAGACAAACATGTAATTGCTCTCCAGTTCCCGCTGCCACTCAAAAGTCTTAGCAAGATCGGGAAGGATCGCCTTGGTATACCCGCCATAGATCTGGCTGTCCGTCCGCTGGCCGCTGAGATGGGCGGTGTATTCGCCGATGATGCGGTTCATGTCGGCAATTTCCTCGGTCAGCTTGGTGATCTCATCATCCAGCTTCGTCAGCTCCTCTTTCTTGGGCGTGAGCTGGACCATGATCTCCGCCAGTGCACCGGAGGGGTTCTTCGCAACCTCCAGCGTGAAGGGCGCGGTCACCGTATCCTTCATAGCCTTTACCTTGGCCTCAAATTCCGTCAATAGAGCGTTGTCCACCCTGCTGTCGGCCTTAGCCGCGTCCAGCACAGCCTCAGCGTACAGCGCCTTGTAGGCCGCCGTATCCTTCAGCGCATTGGGCAGGCCATAAAGTGCCATGGCCTCATCGGCCTTCTCCTTGAGCGCAGTCACCAAAGCGCTGTCGCTGGTTCCAGCCAGGCGTGCCAGCTGAATCCCGCTGGAGCGGTAGGCGACAGGATTAGCCTCCGGAGTCCCGAGAGGTGACGCTGTGGCCGAAGGACTGGGAGAAGGCGAAGCATCGCTGCCATTATCCCCCGAAGGAGAGGTTGAAGGGGAAGCCGAAGGACTGGCATTATCGGACGGGCTGTTCGACGGAGATGATGAAGGGGAGTTTCCGTTATCAGGGGAAACCGGTGATGCCGAAGGCGATGATGGCGTTACCGCGCCATTCAGCACCTCAAAAAGTCCGTCCATCTCACCCACCGCCCCATCGATGGCCCTTTGATAGTCGGCATTGCCGGCAACCGCTTGGTTCAGCACCCGAACCGCCGTGGCCGAATCGGTGAGCTGGTCGGCTTTCGCCTGCAGCGCTTCCACTTCCTCCGCCAAAGGCGTCTTCTGGGTGTTCAGCGCTGCAAGTTTCTCATTGCGGCCCGGAAGCAGCGCCTGCAGGCTCGCCCGGTTCACAATGGACATACGGGGATAAAGATCCACCGTACTGTCCCCTTCACGGATCATGATGACCGTAGCGCCGCTGCGCTCAAGGGCCGCCTTTACCTTGGCCGTGATATCCCGGTTCACGTTCTTTTCATAGACGCCGCCATAAACGGCACCGGAGGAGGAACCGCCATGACCGGCATCCAGGAAGATCACCTTGCCTGCAAGACGGCTGCTGCTTCCAATGGTGGACGAACCGGTTTCAGGTAGCTCCGGATCGGAGCCACCGCCGGTGGAATTGGGCGTGTAATTCACATAATCCGCCGACACATAACCCACACCGCCGTTGAAGATAATCTTATACCAGCCGCTCAGCACCTGGGTCACCGTGATAGCGGTGTTCTTGTTCAAAGAACCAATCTTGCTGTAACCGGTGCCTGCGCCGCTGCGCACGTTCAGCACCACAGCCGTCACAACACCGGTGCCAATGCCCTCACCCGGATTGGGATTCTCCGGCGTGGTGGAGCCGCCACCGTTGGGGCTGTAGCTCAGATAATCACCACTCACATAACCAATGCTGCCATTGTAATCAATCTTGTACCAGCCGTTGGCGCCATCATACACCGACACCTTGGCGCCCTTGCGCAGGGTGCCCATCACGCGATAACCAGTGGAAGGCCCGCTGCGGACGTTAAGCGCCGAAGCCGTCACCGTACCCGTTCCAATAATATCGGGAGTCGTGGGCGTAGGCGGCGTGGTGGAACCGCCGCCGCTGGCGCTGTAGCTCAAGTAGTCGCCGCTCACATAGCCTACACCGCCGTTGTAAGCGATTTTGTACCATCCACCCATTTGCTCATAAACAGAAACCGCGGCACCCTTACGAAGCGTACCCATGACACCGTAACCGGTGGAAGGTCCGCTGCGGACATTGAGCGCTGAGGCCGTCACCGTACCCGTTCCAATGACCGTACCGGGATCGGTGGGCGTGGAGGGCGTGGACGAGCCGCCGCTTATGGTGAGATACTCGCCGCTCACATAGCCCGTAAGACTGCCATAGGAAATCTTATACCAACCGCCGGACTGCTCCAACACGCTCACGGTAGTGTTGCGGGTAAGAGAGCCGATCTTGCTGTAACCGGTGGAAGGTCCGCTGCGGACGTTGAGCACCGAAGCTTTCACCACGCCGGTGCTTCCGCTCGGGGCGGATGAAGAACCCGAGCCCACGGAGGTCACATAGTCCATATGAATGTAACCGGTCCGTCCGTTGTAGCTGATCGCGCCCCAGGAACCGCTGATGCTGCTGACAGCAACCTCACGGCCTCTGGTCAAGGTCCCGATCACCGACGTTCCGGTGGAAGGTCCGCTGCGGACATTGAGCGCCGAAGCCGTCACACGGTAGGTGCCCCCTTCCGCCTTTGCGGTCGTGGCCGACAGCGGCGCAAAAAGCGTGAACACCATTGCCACCACCAATGCCACGGCTAAACTTCTCTTTTTCAAACCCATGTTGTGCCTCCTCGTAATAGAAACGAAATCTTTTGTAACGCAATTTTAAAAACTATACTAACTATACTGCAAGATGTCTCTATGCGTCAAGATCATAAACCATCTTTTCTGCGCCATAATTTTCCGGCTCATAATGGTTGGACGTTCCTATTTCGCTTAAAGTTTCCTGAAAAATAATCTATTTCAATAGTTCACGAATCGTTAAATAGGTGATATTCGGCACATTCTCAAAGGTATGGCGCATATCCACCCGTTCGGTAAGCATGTGACCGTCCTTCCCGAATGAACCAATATTTACCACCGGCACATTGATGCGCAAAATCTTATCAATATCGTAATGATATTGGGTACCCCAGGAGGGCATGTTCTCCTCCAGCGCCTTCAGTTCCTTTCGATCATCACATACGGCCATAAAACTGGAATCGGAGATATAGGGATAAAACATTCTCGTTTTGATCTTTCGGCCCGTGCATCGGCTCACCTCGGCCACCGCCTTCTCCACCGCTGAAAGAAGCGCCGCCTCCTTGGGCGTCTCCCCCGTCATTTCGATGCGGGCGGAATAAATGGATCCAAAATAGAGAATCACCACGGGCGAGCGGTCCTCGGACCACTGGAAGGCCTCCTCAATCACACGGTTGCTGAATTCCCGAAGATCCATTTCCGGCTGCTCCCTGTGCAGCTCTACAGCGAATTCATGGATCGCCGAGGTAAAGGCCTCGCCATGGCGTTCAGCCAGCTGCCCATAAAATTCCCCATAGGTGAGAACCCTGGGCTTCCAGGGCAGCGGTTCAAATTCCGCACCGATCAGCTTACAGTAGTCGGCATACCGAACATTCAAAAAGCGCACCGTCTCTTCAAAGGCCTCCTCCGCCACTCGGCGGCTTTTATCCATAACCCCTGCCGGAGACAGGCCATGGGTGAAATAATTGAAGTAAGCATAGGCGCTCAAATTGGTCTGCACCGTGTAGCAGGGCTTGGTATCCGTCTGTTTCAGGGATATGGGCGGCACCGTGACTTCGCCGCGGGCCACGTCGCACAAATCGGTGTTGAGCGTCATTCTGCGGGTGATTTCCGCAATGAGCAGATTGGGGTCAAAGGCGCTGAAAGCTTGACCCACGTGGGCTTCCTTGCCAAAAACATAGAAGGTAGGCAAAAGTTTCCCAATGCTTCCATAGTAGATGTACCGGTTTTCATCCCCCGGGCTGTGGTGGGTGGAGTAGTCGGCGTTGATGCAGGCCACATAATCGAAGCCTTCCCGATCCTTGAGCTCGGCGAATTCATCCAGCGCCGTAATCATCCCCTTGGAATTATCCTCCTCGTCGCATTCGGCAAGGGCCAGCAGGTTGCCGTTGAGCTCCTCGGGATGTTCGGAAAAATATTTGATGAGCGCCATGTGCCCCGCCACTCCAGACTTCATATCAAGAGCCCCGCGGCCAAACATATACTCGCCGGATCGGATATCCTCCGCCACTTCCTCCGGCACTCCCAATTCCAGCAGTTTCCCAGGAAGCTCGTCCGGATCATGGGCATAGTCCTTGATGGGGCCAAAGTCATCGGTTCCCACCGTGTCCAGATGCCCGATCAGAATCACGGTGCGGCGGCTGCCGCCCGTGCCTTTCACGTAGGCGTAGGTACAGTGGCGTTCCACAAAGTCATCCTTGGTTTGAAAGATCTTGACCTGCTCCCTATGTTCCTTGAAATAGGGAAGAGTGCAGTAATAGTCGTAAATATACTGGGCGGCCGCGCTTTCCTCACCCGGCATTTTGTTGATGCTTGGAATTTTGACGAGAGCCCGTGTCAAGGCCTTGACCTCGTCGTAGGAATCGATCCTCATACCTCTCTCTCCCTTTCCAATAAGACCTCAATGTCCCTATCATAATATAGAACGGTTAAGGAGGCTACCAAAAAAACCTATGAATTCGTAAATTTTTTGCAGTGACCCGCCGATCCGGCCGCTCCCCCATTGGCGGCGGCGAAAACCGTCTTGTTTTGATCCGTTTCCGCTAATTGTCACGGTCAAAATATTTGGACACAAAAAAACCTCTTTTGTCCTGCTAGACAAAAGAGGTTTCCCATGGCACCCCCGAGGGGATTCGAACCCCTGTTACCGCCGTGAGAGGGCGGCGTCCTAGGCCACTAGACCACGGAGGCACATTTCAAATGCAAGTGTTATTATACGGGAAGGTTTGCAGCTTGTCAAGGGGCAATCGACAACTTTTTTTCGTATAGCCGCGGCGAAAAAAATCCACACTAGGCTGGGAGGAATGCGCTATGGAACCGATCAAACCCATGGAACCCGTCATCACTGAGAAGGCCTTCGATGACGGCAATCATGTTTTTCAAATTAAATGGGACGGCGTTCGCGGGCTGACCCTGGTGGATGACGGGGTTCATATTTATAACCGTCATCTTCGGGACAAGACCCGCCAGTACCCGGATCTTATTCAAATGCTCGCCGGTCTCCCGAAAGGAACCCTTCTGGACGGCGAGATCGTAGCCCTGGATGACAGCGGCCGCCCCTCTTTTCCCCAGGTGATGGCCCGGGACGCTTTGAGTTCGGGACCCAAGATTCAGCAGGCCGTCAGGCGAAATCCCGTCATGTATATGGTTTTTGATGTCCTCTACTGGAAGGGCGAAAACGTGATGGCTCTGCCCTGGAACCAGCGGGACGAGATTCTTCAGGGCATCTTGGAGCCCTTCGCCGGTTCTCCCGTGCAGAAGGTGGACAGTTTCATCGGTGAAGGTGTATCCCTCTTTCAGGCGGTGTGCAAAAATAATCTGGAGGGGATCGTGGCCAAGCGGATGGACAGCCCCTATCTGTCCGGTCAAAAAAGCGAGCTGTGGCGCAAAATTAAATGCTGGCGCACCCTCACGGCGCCGGTTCTGGGTTACCTGGAGAATGAGGGGCGGCTTCGCTCCCTTATTCTGGGACTTCAGGAGGACGATCGGTGGAACTATATTGGCAATGCCTATTCGGGTCTTGACCAAAAGTCTGCCCAAGCGCTGCACCTCTATCTATGCAATCTTTCCCCCCTGCCTTCCCCCTTTTCCGTATCCCCTCCGTTGGATAAGCCCCATTACGTCGCCTCCCAGCTTCTTGCCGAGGTGCGCTATGCCGAATGGAGCCGGGAGGGACGGCTGCGTCATCCCACCATTTTGAGAATTTTGGAGGATAATCATGTCCAAGCTTGATATTGCCGGGGAGAGCGTGAGCCTCACCCATCTTGATAAGATCATGTTCCCCGAGATCGGCCTTACCAAAGCCGACCTCATCGATTACTACATCCGCATGGCGCCCCATATCCTGCCCTATCTGAAGGACCGGCCCTACTCCATGCTCTGTTTCCCCCACGGCCAGAGTGACGAGGCCTTCTACCAGAAAAAGCGCCCCGAGGGTGCGCCGGATTATGTGGCCAGCATCTCCATCGCCCATAAGGAAAAGGTGGTGGATTGGAGTCTGGTGAACAATCTGCCCTCCCTGGTATACATGGCGAACCGCTACTGCATTGAGATGCACGCATGGTTCTCCAAGGTGGGGCACCTGAATGAGCCGGATGTGGCCATCTTTGATCTGGACCCGCCGGACAATGCCGGTTTCCCCATGGCCGTAAAGGCGGCCCTTCGCATTCATGAAATATTGACGGAGCTCAAGCTCGTTCATTTTGTCAAAACGTCCGGCGCTTCCGGTCTGCATGTGATGGTCCCCATCCGTCCCACTCCCTATGAGACGGTGCGGTCGTTCCTCAAGCTTGTCTGCAAGCTTCTGGAGCAGGAATCCCCTGAGCTTTTTACCACCCAGCGCCTCATCGAAAAACGCAAGGGCCGCATCTATTTAGACGCAGTGCAAAACGGCCGGGGCAAAACCCTGCCCAGCCCCTACAGTCTTCGAGCCACACCCACCGCCACCGTTTCCACACCGGTGACCTTCGAGGAGCTGCCGCAGATAGCTCCAAAGAATTTTACCGTGCAAAACATCGAAGGTCGCCTCAAAAAGGTGGGCGACCTTCTCGAACCCTTTTACGCCTGCAGTCAGGCTTTGCCCGAGCTGTAATTTCCATCGAAATATCGTCAGGAGCTCTTGCGCCGGCGGCGCGGCTTTTCTTCCTTCTTTTGCGTGGCCTCCACACTGGCCTTCAGCCGCTCCATGAGATCGATCACCTGGCCCGCGGGCTGGGGTTCTTCCGCTTCTACCACTTCCCTGCCCTCCACCTTGGCACGGATCAGCTTCAGGAGCTCCTCCCGGTACTCGTCATGATACTTCTCCGGCTCAAACTTCGCCGTCAAATTCTCCACCAGCTTCACCGCCATGTCCATCTCCTCCGGGCGCACCGACACCGTTTCGTCCAGCTTATCCACCCCAAGCTCACCAGCGGCTCGGATTTCATCGGGGTAGAACATGGTTTCCAACACCAGTGCGTCTCCCACGGTGCGCACCAGGCATAGATGCTCCTTTTGCCGAATAGCCACCTTGGCGACCGCCACCCGGCCCGTTTCTTCCATGGCGCTGCGCAGAATCATATAGGGCTTCTCGCCGCCCTTTTCCGGCCACAGGTAGTAGGTCTTATCGTAATAGATGGGATCCACCTCCTTCAGCTCCACGAAGTCCACGATGGCAATGGCACGGCTGGTCTTGATGCGGATTTTATCCAGATCCTCCTCGGTAATGAGCACAAACTGACCGGGCTCGTATTCGAAACCCTTGATGATATCGTCCTTGCCCACCTCCTCGTTGCATTTTGGGCAGAACTTCTTATATTGCAGGGGCGTATGACATTTTTTATGCAGATTTTTAAAGGAAATATCCTCGTGCTGCGTCGCCACGCCCATCTTTACCGGTACATTCAAAAGGCCAAAGCTGATTGCGCCTTTCCATACGGTTTGCATCCCTAAATCACCTCCAGCTTATTATGGCTGAAAAGCCCGGGATCTACGCAAATTTTTTTGTTTTCCATGATTGACAAACCCTTAAAATGGGTTATAATAGAATAGTCATTGCGGAATAGTGTAACGGTAGCACCTACGACTCTGACTCGTATTGTCTAGGTTCGAATCCTAGTTCCGCAGCCAAAGAGCGGCATTCTGGGCATTGGCCTGGAATGCCGTTTTGTTTTCAAAAGGAGGAACCCATGAACCGGGAGTACACCAAGATCAATTCTAAAACTGTGGATGAATGGGTAAAAGACGGATGGGAATGGGGCCGGCCCATCGACCACTCCACTTTTTCCAGGGCCCAGCTTGGGCAGTGGGATGTACTGCTCACGCCCACAAGGCCCGTCCCCCACGAATGGTTCTGTGATTTAAAAGGCGCCGAGCTTCTTGGGCTCGCTTCCGGCGGCGGTCAGCAGATGCCCATTTTCACCGCTCTTGGGGCACGCTGTACGGTTCTTGACTACTCCAAGGCCCAGCTCTCAAATGAAGAGGAGGTCGCCAAACGGGAGGGCTACACCATAAAAATCGTGGAAGCGGATATGACAAAACCTCTGCCCTTCCCCGATGCCGCCTTCGATCTGATCTTCCATCCCGTCTCCAACTGCTACGTGGAAAAGGTGGAGCCCATCTGGCGGGAGTGCTGGCGGATTTTGAAGCCGGGCGGCATTTTGCTCGCAGGCTTCTCCGCCGATATCGTCTATGCCTTCGATGACAGCGAGACCCGCCTTCAAAACAGGCTTCCCTATAACCCCTTAAAGGACAAGAAACTTTATGCTCTGGCCATTCAAAATCATTGGGGCATCCAATTCTCCCACAGTCTGGAGGAACAGATTGACGGACAAATAAAGGCCGGTTTTCGTCTAACCGGCCTTTATCAGGATACTACCGCCTCCGGGCCCCTGCACGATTACAATATCCCCGTTTTCTATGCCACCCGGGCAGTCAAATAAGCCTATCCCCCCGCCAGCACCTGAATCAGCTCATGGTAGACCTCCAGCGGCGCGCTCTTCCAGCGGTCCGCCATGCGCCTTGCCTTATCCATGGTCAGTTCCTCCATGGTCAGCTGCAGCAGGGTAACCTCTCCGTCCCGCATGGTGAGCTTGGCCGTTACGCCCAGCGGCCCCTCGGTAAGTTCCGCAAGGGCCTGGCTTTGGGTCACCAGCTTGGCCCGGTTCATCTCCACATAGCGTCCCACCATCTCCCGTTTGGAGAAAAGAACCCTCGTGTAGAAATAGTTCAGCACCTCCATCCCTTGATCGGTGAGCTGGACGAGGTTTTCCGTTCCAATGAGGCCCTGTTCCGACAGCTCCACCAAGCTTTGCTGCAGGTCGAAGTAGTTCATCCATCCCTCCTTAAGGGCTGTCTGGATGAGCTCCTCCCGTTCCAGGGGCAGATGAAAACGGTAGATCATATAGAGTACGAACAGCTTGTTGTCCGTCATATTGTATCTTTCAAACATCCTTTGTCCCACTTCCCTTCCCTGTCATTATACGCGATTTGACCCGGTTCAACAACAGAATCGATTTTGCGTCAGCGTTCTTGGAGAAAAATAGTGCTTGAAATATCTTAGATTTTCTGTATAATAGAAATGCGGCGTGGGGTTATAGCTCAGCTGGTCAGAGCGCTACGTTGACATCGTAGAGGTCGTTGGTTCGAGCCCAATTAACCCCACCAGGTTTCCTGGGGTGTGCGTCACATTTCGTTTATTTAAACCCACAGTTTGAATACGGGAATCCAGGTCTTTTCACACTCGGTCAAGCCCCCTTTGAGGGGACGGCTTAGCTGAGAAGCAGGATACCCACCTGCCGCGAGGCGGGTGTTAAATGCGGGATGAGCGGCATCTTGGGAACGGGATCTTCAAGTTTCTTGGAGATCCCGTTTTTTATATTGAAAGAAGGTAGAAACATGGAGCGGCTGGAAAAACTAATTGAGGAGAGCCGGAACATCGTCTTCTTCGGCGGCGCCGGCGTATCCACCGAGAGCGGTATCCCTGATTTTCGGAGTGTGGACGGCCTCTATCGCCAAAAGTTCAAATATCCGCCGGAGACCATGCTGAGCCATGATTTCTTTGCCGCCCATACAGCGGAATTTTTTGACTTCTATCGTGCGAAGATGCTCTGCCTTTCCGCGAGGCCCAATGCGGCCCATCTGACGCTGGCCCGCTGGGAAAAAGCCGGGCTTGTAAGGGCGGTGATCACCCAGAACATCGATGGCCTTCATCAGATGGCGGGCAGCCAAAATGTGCTTGAACTTCACGGTTCGGTTCATCGCAATCACTGCTTGCAATGCGGCAAAAACTACGATGCCGAGTGGATGCTGGAAAGCCGCGGCGTTCCCCAATGCAGCTGCGGCGGCGTTGTCAAACCCGACGTGGTGCTCTATGGCGAGAGCTTGGATAACGGCACGCTGACCGCGTCGGTAAAGGCCATCTTTGAAGCGGATGCTCTTATCATCGCGGGCACATCCCTCGCCGTCTACCCTGCCGCCAGCCTCATCGACGCTTACCGCGGCGACCGGCTCATCGTGATCAATCGTTCTCCCACGCCGGCAGATCACAGGGCTAACCTGCTTATTCAAGGTTCCGTAGGCGAAGTGCTGGCTGCACTTCATGTATGAAATTTACGCTGCCGGCAAAACTAGGGCCGGAGGCGATTGACATGAAGAAGTATTCCGGACTGTACAGCTTAATGGAAGAAGATTTTAATGCAAAGCAATACTTTGAGGCACTGCCCGATTACGTCCGCACCAGTATCTGCGAACGGGCAGACAACGTGAATTCCTTTCAAAGCTTGAAGGATTACGCGGAAAACCTCCTGCGCGGCGATGACTGACGCAAAAACCCCCCGGGTCTCTCCCGGGGGGTTTTAATTTTACTGTTCCTGTTTGATGGAGTTATTCCCGCCCATAAAAACATGGGACTCATTTTCACAAGCGCATTTGGGCGGCAGCTCCGCCTCCTCTTCGTCCGCAAATCCCTCCGTACTCTCCTTCATGAAAAGCACCTTCAGCGTCATGAACAAAAGCTTGAGGTCGAGCAGGAACGAATAGTTTTCTATATACATAAGGTCAAGCTTCAGCTTGTCGTAGGGCGTGGTGTTGTACTTTCCATAAACCTGCGCATACCCTGTAAGACCGCCCTTCACCTTGAGGCGGAAATCAAACTCGGGGATGACCTTGGAATACTCCTCCACATGCTCCACCCGCTCCGGCCGCGGACCTACGATGCTCATATCCCCTATCAAAATGTTGATGAGCTGGGGCAGTTCATCCATGCGGATCTTCCGGATGACCTTACCTACCGGCGTAATGCGGGGATCATTATCCTTGGCCCTGAAATCTCTGCCCACCTTCTCAGCATCCACCACCATGCTCCGGAATTTATAGATATCGAAGGTTTTATGATTGATGGTGCATCGCTTCTGCTTGTAAAAAACGGGGCCGCCATCGTATAGCTTAATAGCAACAGCGATGATCAGCATGATGGGCGAAGCGATAATGAGGGCTGGGATGGTGATAACTAGATCCAAGGTCCGTTTGGCAAAGCGTTGGCCAAAGCTGAGGCCAGTATTCCGGCAGAACAGAATGGGCGTATCAAAAAGGTGCACCACATCCGCGCCCCGGACAATAATATCGGAAATCTTGGGGGTTAAATAGACATCGATATCATGATCAAAGCAATACTTGACGATCTTATTGCGGAGGGCGGAGGTGACGTCACAAAGGATCACGGCGTCAAAGTTCAGTACCCGTAAAAACACCTCGTCCAGACCCTCGTTTACATGCATGGCATCCTTGATCTCATAGCGGTCGGCATGGGTGGACATCTTGTTCATGAATAAATCGATATTTTTGCAGCCATAAACCACCAGAACCCGCTTGGGCTCATTCACCTTCACATAGATTCGGTTGGCAAGAAGGGACCAGAGCACCGCCACGACAGCCTGACTTCCGAACAGAATGAGAAGCGGCACGATGGGCATAAATTTTCGCGCCAACAGACAGATCAGGCAATAGGTAAAGGCGTTCAGCAAAAACAATGTGATCACCTGGGAATAGGCGATCTCGCTCACTTTGGCCTTGCCCACCCGAAAGGCGCCGTAGATTTTCGTCAATAGGAAATAGACCATGACATAGATCAGGATAAAGACCCAGATGCCCCGCTTTCCAAAAGGAATGAGCATCTCAGGCCAATAATTGCCGCGCCATACATAATAGAAAGCAAAGGCCACGACAGCAATCATCAAAATGCGCGCAACCAACAGCAGAATCTTACAAGTGAGATTCTTGGTGTGCATTCGGCTCTCTCCTTTAACAGTCGCCGCACCCGCGGCCTGTACTATTCCCTATCATTTTAACATGTATGATCTAGAAAGCAACCTTTTCCCCTGGATTTTGGCAGTCACATTTATGGCAGAACTGACAGCTCCAACGTATAGGACCAACCTTTGGGAAAAAAAGTTGCATCCTCAAAAGAAAATACCCCGGAGTCAACTCCAGGGTATTTTTTGGTGGTGCTTACTGGACTCGAACCAGTGACCCCATCGATGTGAACGATGTGCTCTACCAACTGAGCCAAAGCACCACATTTCTTCAAGCAAGAGTTATTATAGCGAAAAGCGGGATGCTTGTCAACCATCCAATTGGCACTTCCAAGAATAAATCCGTTTAAAGACCGCCATGCTAGATAGAGCGAAGGAGGGAAAATTATGATCCAAATTGTGGTTCGCACGGTCATACTTTATCTTATAATTGTTCTTATCATGCGGCTGATGGGCAAGCGGGAGCTGGCTCAGCTTCAGCCTTTTGATCTTGTTATCGCCATCATCATTGCCGATCTTGCGGCGGTGCCCATGGCGGAAATTGGCATTCCTCTGCTCTATGGTATTATCCCCATTTTGGTTCTTTCCATCGTGCATCTCTTGCTGTCGGTTCTGATGCTGAAAAGTGAAAAGGTGCGTTCTTTTATCAGCGGCGTGCCCTCCATCATCATCGAGAAGGGCGTGATCAAGGAGGACGAACTGGAAAAGCTGCGTTTCAATCTGAATGAACTGATCGAACAGCTTCGCAATCAGGGCTACCAGCTGGAGGAAGTGGACCATGCGGTGATGGAGACCTCCGGCAATCTGTCGGTGATCCCCAAAAGTGATTTTGCACCCCTCCAGCGTCAGGATTTCAATCTGCCTCAAAAGGATACCGGGCTTCCCATCACCCTCATTCTGGATGGAAATTTCAATGAGGACAACCTTCAAAAAACCCAGTGGAACCCAAAGAAACTCCTTAAAACCCTGGAAAAACACGGTGTGGATTCAGAAAAGGATGTGCTTTTGGCCATCCTGCACAACGACGGCCAGCTCTACATCCATACCAAAGGCGCAAGCCCCACCACAGCAATGATTCAGACAGGGAAGGTGAGCTCATGAAGAAAAAAATGCTGAAACCCATGCTGGGCTTTGCGGTCATGCTGCTGATCCTCCTTGCCATCGTGATATCGGTGACGGTTTTCCCAGTGCAGCACATTCAGCATACGCAAAATGAAATTCAGAGCCGGGTGGATGACGCGTTGGATCTTATCGTGGCCGAGGATTGGGAAGCATCCCAAGCCAAGGTGGAGGAAATCCGCCATTATTGGGACGATGAGCAGGACTTTTGGGAAGTCTTTGTGGATCATCGGCATACCGATGAGGCGGACCAGCGTCTGGCTGCCTGCGAAATTGGCATTCAACTGCAAAATAAGGAGGATGCCGCTGCCAGTCTCAAGGACTTCAGCGTCATCCTCGCACGAATCAGTGATTTGGAAAAACTGGAGCTGCACAATATCCTCTAACGCCTGCCCTGCTCCAGCGATTTTTTGAGAAAGCGGGCGGTGTGGCTGTCCGTATTTTTGACGATCTGTTCGGGAGTTCCCTTGGCGACCACTCTGCCGCCTCCATCGCCACCTTCCGGTCCGAGATCAATGATGTAGTCAGCGGTCTTGATCACGTCCAGATTGTGTTCAATCACCACCACCGTGTTGCCGCCGTCGGCCAGGCGCTGGAGAATTTCTACCAGTTTCCTCACATCGGCCACGTGCAGACCGGTGGTGGGCTCATCCAGAATGTACAGCGTGCTGCCGGTGCTCTTCTTGGACAGCTCGGTGGCCAGCTTCACCCGCTGAGCCTCGCCGCCGGACAGGGTGGTGGACGGCTGGCCCAGCTTGATATAGCCAAGGCCCACATCATTTAGCGTTTCCAACTTGCGGAAGATGGCGGGCAGCGGCCTGAAAAACTCCATGGCCTCCTCCACCGTCATATCCAAAACCTCATAGATGTTCTTGCCCTTGTATTTGACCTCCAGTGTCTCCCGGTTGTAGCGGTGGCCTTTGCAGACCTCGCAGGGCACATACACATCGGGCAGGAAGTGCATCTCAATCTTCAAAATACCATCGCCCTTGCAGGCCTCACACCGGCCGCCCTTGACATTAAAGGAGAAGCGGCTGTTCTTGTAACCTCTGGCCTTGGCGTCCACCGTTGCTGCAAAGACGTTTCGGATCTGATCGAACACGCCGGTGTAGGTGGCGGGGTTGGACCGCGGGGTGCGGCCAATGGGAGATTGATCGATGGCGATCACCTTATCCAGCTGCTCCACGCCCTCCATGGCCGTGTAAGCTCCCGGGCGGGTCTTCGCCCGGTTTAAATCCCGAGCCAGCGCCTTGTAAAGAATCTCGTTGACCAGGCTGGATTTGCCCGATCCGGAGACACCGGTGACACAGGTAAATACACCCAGCGGGATCTTTACATTGAGATTATCCAGATTGTTCTCCCGGGCTCCCTTGATGGTAAGCCACCCCTCAGGCTTTTTTCGCTTGGCAGGCACGGGAATAAACTTGCGGCCGCTCAGATAGTTGCCCGTCTCGGAGGCCGTATTGGCTTTGATCTCCTCCACCGTCCCCTGGGCCACCACATGGCCGCCGTGCTCTCCGGCACCCGGTCCAATGTCCACGATATGGTCCGCCGCATACATGGTGTCCTCATCATGCTCCACCACGATCAGCGTATTGCCCAGATCCCGCAGATTCTTGAGGGTGGCCAGCAGGCGTTCGTTGTCTCTTTGATGCAGTCCGATGGAAGGCTCGTCCAGAATATAGAGCACGCCCACCAGGGAAGAGCCGATCTGGGTCGCCAGACGGATCCGCTGGGCTTCGCCGCCGGACAGGCTCCCCGCCGCCCGGGACAAAGTCAAATATTCAAGCCCGACATCCCGCAGGAAGCCCAGCCGGGCGTGGATTTCCTTTAAAATCTGGGCCGCAATCATCTCATCCTTTTCGGAAAGCTCCAGTTTCTTAAAAAATTCATCGGACTGCACCACCGACAGCCGGGTAAGCTGGGAGATGGACAATCCGCCCACCGTGACTGCCAGCGCTTCCTTCCGAAGCCGCTCCCCCTCGCAGTCCGGGCAGGGCACATTGGACATATACTGCTCGTACTCCTCCTTCATATAGTCGGAAGAGGTTTCCTTATAGCGGCGCTCCAGGTTGGTAATGACGCCCTCAAAAGGCGTATTGTAGGTTCCCGCTCCATACTGCCGCTCATAAGCCACCTTGATCTTTTTGCCACGGGTGCCGTAGAGAATGACATCCACCACGTCTTTTGGCAGATCCTTCACCGGCGTATCCAGGGAAAAACCATAGTGTTCCGCCAGCGCTCTAAAGTACATATTGGCCATACTGTCTGGGTCCTTCACCAGCCATCCGGAGGCTTGCACCGCACCCTCGGCAATGGATAAATTGGGATTGGGGATGATGAGCTCAGGATCAATCTTCATCATATAACCAAGGCCCGTGCAGGTGGGACAGGCGCCAAAGGGGCTGTTGAAGGAAAACATGCGGGGCGTGAGTTCCTCCAGGCTGATGCCGCACTCGGGACAGGCATAGTTCTGGCTGAAGAGCATCTCCTCGCCGTCCACCACGTCCACCAGCACCACATCGCCGGTGAGTTTCAGCGCCGTCTCCAGAGAATCGGACAGACGCCGCTCAATGCCCGCCTTGACCACCAGGCGGTCCACCATGATCTCAATGGTATGCTTCTTTTTGCGGTCCAGCGGAATCTTATCCCCGAGGTCATAGACCTCGCCGTCCACCCGGGCCCGAACATAGCCGTTCTTCTTCATATCCTCCAGAAGCTTCAAATATTCGCCTTTTCGGCCCCGGATCACCGGCGCCATCACCTGAATGCGGGTCCGCTCCGGCAGAGCCATCACCTGGTCCACCATCTGGTCGATGGACTGCTGATGGATCTCCTTGCCGCAGTTCGGGCAGTGAGGGGTGCCAATTCTAGCATAGAGCAGTCGAAAATAGTCGTAGATCTCCGTTACCGTTCCCACAGTGGAACGGGGATTGCGGCTGGTCGTCTTTTGATCGATGGAGATGGCCGGCGACAGCCCGTCGATATAGTCCACATCGGGTTTCTCCATCTGACCCAAAAACTGCCGGGCATAGGAGGAAAGGGATTCCACATACCGGCGCTGTCCCTCAGCATAGATGGTGTCAAAGGCGAGCGAGGATTTCCCCGAGCCGGACAGGCCCGTGAAAACCACCAGTTTGTCTCTCGGGATATCGATATTGACGTTCTTGAGGTTGTGCTCCCGGGCTCCCTCAATATGAATCATGTTCTGCATGGGTCCATTACTCCTTGTTCTGTTCTCTTCTGAGTTGGATGATGCGGTCACGAAGGCTTGCGGCCAGTTCAAAATCAAGCTGCTGAGCGGCTTTCTTCATCTGGGTCTCCAGGCGGCGGATCATCTTGCCCACGTCCTTGGGCTGCAGGGCAGCCTTCTCCGCCTCCTCCCGCGTCTTATCCTCCTCCAGATCATGGGTGATCTCCAGGCTGTCCCTCACCGCCTTCTTCACGCTCTCCGGCGTGATGCCGTGCTCCTCGTTGAAGGCGGCCTGCAGAGCCCGTCTCCTGTTGGTCACATCCAGGGTCCTGCGCATGGAATCGGTGATGGTGTCGGCATACATGATGACCCGGCCGTCCACATTTCGGGCGGCACGGCCCACGGTCTGAATCATGGAGGTCTCGGACCGGAGAAAACCCTCCTTGTCCGCATCCAGGATAGCGATGAGCGCCACCTCCGGAAGATCCAGTCCCTCCCGAAGCAGGTTGATGCCCACCAGCACATCGAATACGCCCAGCCTGAGATCCCGGATAATTTCCGTGCGCTCCAGCGTATCAATGTCGGAGTGAAGATAGCGTACCTTGATCTCCAGCTCCCGCAGGTAATCCGTCAAGCTCTCCGCGAACTTCTTGGTCAGCGTGGTCACCAGCACCCGGTAGCCCTGAGAGGTGATCTTGCGAATCTCGCCCACCAGATCGTCCACCTGACCGCGAATGGGCCGGACCTCGATCACCGGGTCGAGAAGCCCGGTAGGCCGGATGATCTGCTCCACCGTCTGTTCCGAACGTTCCAGCTCGTAGGGCGCCGGCGTAGCGCTCACATACACCACCTGATGGGTGCGCCCCTGAAACTCCTCAAATTTGAGGGGACGGTTGTCCAATGCCGCCGGCAGACGAAAACCGTATTCCACCAACGCTTCCTTGCGAGCCCGGTCACCATTGTACATGGCCCGAATCTGCGGCACGGTCACATGAGACTCGTCAATAAACAGCAAAAAGTCCTTGGGGAAGTAATCCAGCAGCGTAAAAGGCGGTTCGCCGGGATAGCGCCCGTCCATATAACGGCTGTAATTTTCAATGCCCGTACAGTATCCAATCTCCCGGAGCATCTCAATATCAAAATTGGTTCTCTGCTGGATGCGCTGGGCCTCCAAGAGCTTGCCCTGGCTTTCAAAGAAGCGGGTCTGATCGGCCAGGTCCCCCTCAATCATCTGAATAGCCCGGTCCATATTCTCCCGGGAGGTCACGTAATGGGTGGCGGGAAAAATGGCCGCATGAGCCCTGAGTGCCACCACCTCGCCGGTGAGAACATCCACTTCGGTCAACCGGTCAATTTCATCGCCAAAGAACTCCACCCGAATCGCATGGCTGAGCTCATTCGCGGGGAAAATTTCCACCACGTCCCCCCGTACCCGGAAGGTACCGCGCACGAAGTTGATATCGTTGCGCTCGTACTGGATCTCCACAAGCCGCTCAAGCACATGCTCCCGTTCCACGGCCATTCCCGGCCGCAGTGAGATGCTCATCTTGTAATAGTCCTCAGGCGCGCCCAAACCATAGATGCAGGACACGCTGGCCACCACAATCACGTCCTCCCGCTCGTTCAGCGAACAGGTAGTGCTGTTCCGAAGCCGGCTGATCTCATCGTTGATGGAGGAATCCTTGGCAATATAAGTATCGGAGGACGCAATATAGGCCTCTGGTTGGTAATAATCGTAATAACTGACAAAATATTCAACAGCATTGTTGGGAAAGAATTCTCTGAATTCGGAACAAAGCTGGGCTGCAAGCGTCTTGTTGTGGGCAATCACTAAGGTGGGCTTTTGCACCTTCTCAATCACGTTCGCCATGGTGAAGGTCTTGCCTGAACCGGTCACGCCCAGGATAACCTGGTCCCGATAACCGGACAGGATGCCATTTGCAATTTTCTCTATGGCCTGGGGCTGATCGCCAGCAGGCGTATAGGGGGATACCAGTTCAAACCGCTTCTTTTCCATTTCACGCTCCATTCGGTCCCAAGGACCAAAATCCATTTTCTTCGACATTCCGCGTCTATTGTACCACATGTTTGTTCGTCTGTAACGCGAACATTTAATGATTATTATTGGAAAAATCCATAAGTTTATCAAGTAAAAGAAAAAGACGAACATAACGCTCGTCTAAAGAAATGAAATTTACTTTCCAAGATGTACGATGCGGAGAATTTTTGTAAAAGCCTCCATTGTCTGCTGCCTATTAAATAGCATGCCAAGTACAAAGGCGATAATACTGTTACCAACCGCTAGAATAAACGCACATATAAAAAAGCTGAGATAACCATCAATCTTTGGCAATAATTTTAATTCCAAGATTCCCAAAGGAACCGCCGTTATAGCAAAGGGTAATAATAGACCCAGCAGAGATTTAATTTTCTTTGTAAAAAAACGGCAATGTATGAAACCTATCTCCAAAATTGCAAGTATAATCGCCGTAAGCAATACGGAGCAAAGAATACCATAAATACCAGCTATCAACACACCAGCTGACATTGTAAAAATCAATGTGATGGTAGCCACGATTTGGATTTGCTTGCTGATTCTAAAGTTGCCTGACATATTAATCATATGCCCACTTGGAATATGAATCATTTCAAAAAAAGTGATACATACCAAAAGTAAAGCAATGATTGGTTTTTCATAATTTGTATCCGAAACACCATGAGTGTACACGGCAACAAATGGAATAATTAACACTGCAGCTGTTGTAAGTAGAATAAATAACGCCATAAATACGATAAACTGATAGAGTTTAAAGGTCGGCCATACTTCTTCACGCTTCTTGGTCGCCATCATTTCCCCCAGCCCCAGACGGGGAGCATCAATCAAGCCCTGCATCACACCTTTAAGAAGCACAAATACATTATTATAAACTGCATATACGCTGGCTAAAAGAGTTCCACCATCCGCAGAGATAGAAATAAATACTATCGGCGCTGTATTATAAATGACGCCAGTAATTTTCTGGATCATTACATCTTTTGTGCCCTGAATTGCTGAAAAATCTGGTTTGGCTTTAAAATCAAGAAATCTATAATGTTTCTTTACATAAAAACCGATTAAAATACTATTTATTATTGCCATAACCATAGTTACAGCACGGATCATCCACATCTTACCGGAACACAAGACCAAAATTATATTAATTATATGCCCCAAGGTAATGGTTAACAGCGTAATAAGAGATATGATATATTCTTTTTGATCTGCCTGCAAAAGAATACGATATTTTGTAGCAAAAAATAAATTAAAGGCAGCAGGCACGATTGCCATCATCATGACAGTAAAAATCAGCTCTGCCGGCAAACCACTGTTGACCACGAGTGTATAGCCAGCTGCAACCGCTACACCCGCTCCCAAAAAAATAATACCGATTTTTCTAAATGTCTTATGCGTTGCGGAAAGAATTTGATTTACACGATCATAATCCCCCGCATAATATGGATGAAACATTGCTACATTGGTAGCAATGGTAAAACCACCTTCCAATAGCAAAAGTATATTTACTAACTGGGAGGCTGTCGAATTCAAGCCGTTAAAATCAGAGCCAAATACATCTATGACTAATTTCGTAACCACCATGCCCAGCAAACCATTCATCAAAGTCAGAAGCATGGCTGCTGTGGCATTTAAGATGCTCTTTTTTCCTCTTTGCACAATAATTTATTACTCCTATAGATTTATCGAAATAAAATTCCGAAATTTATGGCGCCTTGTCCTCATCATTTATTTGTTATTTTCAGCGCCTAACATTTTAACGATCTTCCCGCATTGTGCCTTGGGCGTCTTTTGCTCCAAAATAAATTTTCGACTAATGCTTCCGATATTCTGTCTAGTTTGGACATTTAGACTGCAGATTTCCACTATCTTAGCACGCAACGCCTCCACAGTATTATCCGGTACATAATGAATATAATCACCATATTCCTCCGGAAATCCATCCAGTCGGTAACCAATCACCGGTTTCCCAGAAGCTAAATATTCCATGGTTTTAGAAGGAAAACTATATTTCGTATATTCCCCACTATTTTGCCTTGGATTTACTAGGACCGTAGACTGCTGTTGTAATTCAGCAATTTTTTCTCCATTTACAAAGCCGTAATATTTCACACGCTTTGTTTTTTTAGCCATATCCTCAACGTAGGAAGCAAGCTCCCCAGCGCCACATATCCACAATTCATACGCGCTGTCATCAATTCCACATACCGCCTCTACTAGATTTTTTATACCATAAGCCTCTCGTAAAGCACCTGAATAAAAAATGATTTTCTTTTCATCCTCTGAATGAACGGCATGCTGATCTTGTTTATCTCCGCCATAAATTCCTTCTACAACTACATAGGGCTTGTCCCCAATTCCCAGCTTATCCACCATATATTTTGTAGTAAGGATATACATATCAAATCTTTTTTCCAGCCACAGTTTTAAATGACTGTACATTTCATGCACCTGTTTCCACCTGCCGCGACCTACAAACGAGGCCACAGTCGTAGGAACATCAGGCGCAATTATCACCGTTTTAACTCGAGGATGCAACTTTTTTTGAAGCAGAATCGGGATACATAAATATGGATGAGCATCATATACAAATATGACAAGATCTTTATCCGAGTGCCCTCTTATCCATTTCCCTAAGCTGGTGAAAGTTGTAATTGCTTTTGAAAATTGTTTAAAAATAGGCAGATTAATATATCCCGTATGAACATCTTCAGATTGTTCAGTATGCGACCACTTCTGCTGCCTAATTAGTATCTTGGGATAGTTTGGATAAGTAGGAATCGGAATAGTATTAATCAACGTAATCGGCCTTAAAAGATTGTCGTCTAGACCATGAATAATGCTACTATTGAGATTATGGTCAGCAAGAGACAGTGGGACTTTGCTGTCCTTCTGCAATAGATCATAATAATTCATATCAAAAATGCTGCTGCAAAAACAAATTTCCATTCCAAATCTCCACAATTCGGTCCTTAAAACGTTGTATCCGTCATCCTTTTATACATTTCAGATAATCCAACCCGCGGAATCCATCCCAAGGATTCAATCTTCGTTGTATCTAAAAATAAATAATGATTTGGAGGGTATTTTACATTCTCCCTGGCATTATTTTTAATCACAACCGATGATCTTTTGGGGCCGCATAAAACTCTTGCTACCATCTCGGCCATCTCCTTGATGGAACAATAAGTTTCTTTATTCGCAACATTATAGGCCTCTCCCGATCCGCCTTCCAATAGTATCATCAAAATGGCTGACACAGCGTCCATAGTATATACATACATTCTTTCGCTTGAACCATCTGTCAGAAGAACAATATCATCTCCTTTTTGCGCGCACCGCGCAAATTGTGCAAACACACGCCGATCTTCTCTGTCAATCCCCGGCCCAAAAGTTTGAGCAAGTCTGGCGATTTTAACATTAACATCATATTCTGATGCGTAAGAAATACAAAGATTCTCCGCCATTCTTTTACTTTCTGGATAACAGCTGCGCACGGACAACGGATTTACATCCCCAAGATCATCCTCAGTTAAAATAGCTTTAACATGAGGAGAACCGTATACTTCCATGCTTGATAGATAAACTACCGAAGTAACGGCCTTTTGTTTTGCAAGCTCAAGTACATTTATGGTGCCTTCAAGCGAAGTCTTTATAGTTTCAACAGGGTGCTTTATAAAGGCATCGCTTTCTGTAACGCTTGCACCATGAATTATATAGTCAATTTTTTCATCAATCTTTGGCAGAGACCGTACATCGCCAATTATGAAGTCCAGGTTATGATGCGATTTAAGCAGATTTTCAAATTTAGCTTTCCCTTTCTCATAGCTTCTTGTCAAGGCCAAAACTCTGACATTAATATTTCTTTTTGCACACGAATAAACAATTGCGCCAACAACTGTTTGGCCAATTAATCCAGTGGCTCCCGTAACAAATACGGTTTTCCCTCTAAATCTCTCCCATTTTAATGCAGACTCCGTCGAAATATTTTCTAAATCTGCATGATACACATCCAATTCAGTCCACATTCGATACCACCTCAACCAAAAATCTGAGAATTTTCTCTCGCATCAACGATAGCCCGGAAAATATAAAAGTCGTTAGGAGTTGTGATTTTTATATTTTCTGGTGAACCTTCTACCATGTATAGTGGATAACCATAATGGCGCATCATACTCGCGCTATCAATAAATTCTTTTAAGCCTTCCTCAATAGCCTTCATATGCGCTTCAAAGATATGTCCCAAATAAAAGCTTTGAGGAGCTTTCGCAAATACGACTTTACTTCTATCGAAGATATCCCCCAATGTTCCGTCTTCATTTCCAACCGCAACCGTTTCCACTACATGGGACACCGTAATGGCATTCCCGTTTTTCAGCACAGATTCAATATTGAGAGATATTGTTTCCCTGTCAATTAGGGGGCGTACTCCATCATGAATTAATACCACCGTGTCATCTGGATATCTATCGTGCAACGCTCTCAACCCATGAAAGATTGACTCCTGTCCATTCGCACCTCCTGGAACAATTTCTACTACTTTCTCAATAGAAAATTTTTTGAGGAGACATTTTAGATGCTCTATCCAAGTTTCCAAGCATACAACAACTATTGCATCAATATCTTGGTGCTTTTCAAAATGCTCCAGAGTATGGATAATGATAGGCTTCCCGTGCAATTCAAGAAACTGCTTGGGTAATGTTCTAGAATTCATTCTCTGGCCAGTGCCTCCGGCAAAAATAAGAGCGGTATTCATTTTTGTTCCTCTTTCATCATTCTATCCAGCATCAGTTTACATACTTTTTCACAGGCATGTCCATCTTCAAAGTTTTGCATCCACTTGAAATAATAAGCAACATCCTGTGCGTACTTATCTTCATCAAACCGCAGTATATTCTGCGCTAGTTCCTCATTGGTTGTAGACAGAGGAAAAGGCCAGCTTGAAGGTTTTGTATACAGCCCGCGGTTCGTCTCATAATCTTTTAAATCGCTTGCAAAAATGAAGCATGGTTTTCTTGTCTGAACGAAATCCCACATCGTAGATGAATAGTCATTGATAAGAACGTCTGCCGTACACATCAATTCCTGAATATCATCATGACCCGACATATCAATGACATTCTCTGGAATATCCTGCAACTGATCCGCAATACTTGGATGTAGCCTTAATACAAAAACCCAGTCCCCTCCAAATCTCGTGGTCAAGGCTTGAATCACTGATTTGCTATCGATCTCATAGGGGCCAAGTTGATGCGTCAAAAAGGTATTCTCTCCCGGTGTCCTGTATGTAGGCGCATACATTACAATTTTTGCATTGGGATCAATTCCATATTTAATTTTGATCCGTGAAGAAATATCCGAATAATCCGTAAAAAAGATGTCATTTCTTGGAAGGCCTATTTCAAGTATTTTATTGCGGTCAATCAATAGGCTCCGCTCAACAATATCCGAAAAATATTTATTGGACGATAGAAAATAAGACGTCTTGGAAGCGGTAATTTTGCAATCCTGGCGATAGAAAAAACTATCAGATGTGTCTATTCCCATTTTTTTATAGGCTCCACCCCCATGCCAGGTATTGATTACAACTTGACTTTTGCGAAAAGGTATGTATGAAATTGCACCACTTGTAGTAATAAAAAACTTTGATGTCAGCACATAATAATAGTATTTAAGCGTTCCCAGTCTAACAACAGTAATGCCTCGTGAAATGAGGCTGCTCCCATCAATTTCTTTGCCCAATGGAAATACAACTTCAAAACTCTGTGGATAGTGTTCTAATATATACTCAGCCAAATATTTTGGACTACATGCATACTTTGCATTGAAGTTTAAAATATTATTTAGCAGAAGTACTCGATTTTTTTGTACTGGAAATACCCTGAGTGGAAAAAGTAAAACCAGCATTGCTAATTTCGAAATAAACCTGAGAAAAGGAATCATAGTATTCATCCGCCCATCTATCTAATATTTCTTCTCTCTACACCAAACACTTTTGCAATTTCTCTCGCAGTATGGATGAGTGAATAACCATTTTTATAATCCTTATAGGTCTTATTCTCACCCGCCATTAACTCCTTAAACTCATCAACAGAAATACCCATCTCATTGCAAATAAAAGCCATATCCTCCATTGCTGTGTCTTCGCTGTATGGAGGACTTTTCAAAATTTCCAGGGCTTCATCACGACTAAGCTGTCCTGTTAAAATGAGACTGGAGAAGTGTGCCCTTCGCTTATCATATCCAAACTTTTTGGGAAGCCAATAGCCCTCATAAAACCGGGTAAAGATACTTTCAAAATGTTTATTCGCATAAGGTTCCCAACCAAACTCGTTTTGAAGTTCTTCAATGGCTTCTTTCTTAAAATATGGAACCAAATCCAATACTTTACATACCCGTATTCCTTTAAAATACCGGTAATATAACCGATATTTAAACATGCCACAGAATTTCATATGCTTCAGCTGCCGCGTACCAAATCTCTTATGAATATCCTTAATTAAACGAATATCATTCTCGTGAACCCATTCGTTTGGTTCTCTAACACATTCCGTAGAGTAATTACCCCCTGTTAAAATATACTTAAAGCCGTTTTCTGCAGCAAAATTATATAAAGATGCAAAAATCATATGATCCTGAGGTGTATCCTGATAAGGCACCTGGGACTTGAAGAATGCAAGCTGGAGGTCCATCATCTCATCATGATCAATCTTGACATAATGTACATCTACGCCAAGCTTATCAATAATCTTTTGAATATTTTTATTAGCTACATCCAGATTCCAGCATGTGTCCACAGCAAAAATAAGAGGACGTAGTCCCCACTTTTTCACTGCGCTATATGCAACGTAAGAGCTGTCTACGCCGCCGCTCAAGCCAATAAGGCAATCGTACTTTTTACCTTGGCCATCTCTTTTAATGTTTTCAATGAGTCTATTTAACTCTTCTGCATTTCCTTGCGGATTCCAATTTGGCTTTATATTTTCATAAAAATTATGACAATGGTCGCAAACGCCCTTCTCATCAAATACAATTTTTGAGTCGCTTGTATCCATGACACAATTTGTACACACCTGGTATTTACGCGTTTCCATCTTTATTTCCTCCAAACCATTTTATTCACAATACCGGTATAGCTCTGAATAAGCTTTATAACCTTGTTGGAGACATTTTCATCCGTATAGTTTGGCACATCCATACCCAAATCCCCATTTTTATTCATCTCAACCGCCGTTTCAACCGCCTGTAAAACTTGGGGCGTGGTAATGCCCGCTAAAATGAAATTCCCTTTATCCAAGGCCTCTGGACGCTCTGTACTGGTACGTATACACACGGCAGGAAATGGATTGCCTATGGACTGAAAATAGCTGCTTTCTTCCGGCAGCGTTCCACTATCACTCACCACACAAAAAGCATTCATCTGCAGATGATTATAATCATTAAAGCCGAAAGGCTTCAGTTGTCTAACATTGGGATGAAAAACAAACTGCCGCTTCTCGATATACTTGGCACTGCGTGGATGAGTAGAGTAAATAACCGGCATCTCATATTTTTCCGCCAGTGCATTTACCGAATTCATAAGGTTAAAAAAGTTTGCTTCCGTGTCAATATTTTCCTCTCTATGGGCAGAAAGCAGAATATAATTGTCTTTTTGTAGAGACAACCTCTCCAGAACATTGCTTGAAAGTATTTGTTTTAAATTGCCGCTCAGGACTTCGGCCATGGGCGATCCCGTAACATAGGTTCGCTCTCTTGCCGTCCCTTCAAAGTTTAAATACCGTCGTGCATGCTCGCTATAACACAAATTAACATCAGCGATATGATCTACAATTCTTCGATTTGTCTCTTCCGGCAGACATTCATCAAAGCATCTATTCCCCGCCTCCATATGAAATATTGGAATATGCAGACGTTTTGCTGCGATTGCCGACAGGCAGGAATTGGTATCTCCCAGGATCAGCAGCGCATCAGGCATCACTGTTGAAATTACGTTATAGGATTTTGCAATGATATTGCCAATGGTCTCTCCTAGATCCTTACCTACAGCATTTAAATAATAATCCGGAGCCCGCAACCCCAACTCATTGAAAAAAATCTCGTTAAGTTCATAATCATAGTTTTGTCCCGTATGTACAAGAACGTGATCAAAATATTTATCACACTTCTTTATAACTGCAGCTAAACGAATAATTTCAGGACGGGTCCCAACAATCGTCATAACCTTCAACTTACTCATTTAGGTGTAACCTCCAAAAAATAGGTATCCGGATGTTCCGGATCAAAGCATTCATTTGCCCACATAACCGTAACCATATCCGAGTTGCCTGTATTGGTAATGCTGTGGGTATAACCAACAGGGATATCCACCACCTGCATTTTATCCCCTGAAACATTATATTCAATGATGCGCTGTTCGTCTATCTTTCTAAAACGAATAACTCCTTGTCCGCTAATGACTAAAAATTTTTCATTTTTAGTGTTATGCCAGTGATTTCCCTTCGTTATACCGGGATGAGAGATATTTATCGAGAATTGTCCGCAGCTATTTGTACGAATAAATTCGGTAAAAGAGCCGCGTTGATCCGCATGTATCGTCAGGGGATAGGCGAAATCCTCCTCACTTAAGTAGCTTAAGTAGGTACTATAGAGCTTTTTGATAAAAGGGGACCCCATATTCGGTGCCTCTAAGTTTTTACGGCTCTCTTTAAATGAATACAGCAGATCAGCGATTTCACCCAATTTTACCCTATGTACAGGCTCCACTATACAGAATTGATTTTCTTGCTTTGCATTCCCCTCCAGAGCACAAATCAATTCTGTCACAACATCATCAATATAAACCAAATTCAGAATGACCTCAGGATCATGAACAACAATGGGCAAATCATGTGCTATATTATTGCAAAAGGTTGCAACAACACTATTATAATTGGGACGGCACCATTTTCCAAAAACGTTGGGGAGACGATAGACATAGGTCAGATTGCCCGTTTCTTTTCCATAATCAAAAATTAGGTTCTCTCCCGCTCGCTTACTTTGGCCATAGGGATTGTCTAGGTCGGCCTGAATCGATGAAGTTACCAGCACGGGCGCGTGGCTTTGGTTTCGTTTCAATGCTTCCAATAGAGTTGCAGTAAAACCGAAATTGCCCTCCATAAATTCTTTTTGTTCTTTGGGACGGTTTATACCGGCTAAATGAAATACAAATTCACAAGATGCCGCATACTCATCCAACAATCCATCTTCTGAATCAATATCGTAGAGCAAAATATCCTTATAACCTCTATTTTTAAGCTGGGCAATCAGATTTCTGCCAATAAAACCTTTTGCACCCGTCACCAAAATTTTCATCTGCTTCTCCACGCTTTCACTTCGTTGCTAACATACTCTAAAGTCATAAGTTTTTCTTTTACCTCTTCCACATTCAATCTTTTCGTATTGTGTGAGGTATAGGGCTCAATAGACTCAACTTCAGGATTTCCTTCAACGAAGTATTTATCGTAGTTTAAGTCGCGTCGATCAACAGGAATACGATAATAATTTCCCTCATCCACACTCTTAATTTTTTCTTCCGTGGTCATTAATGTCTCATACAGCTTCTCTCCATGCCTCGTTCCAATAATGCGCACTTCCGACGTGCCGCCAAACAACTCATTGACAGCTTGTGCCAAATCATGAATGGTACAAGCTGGAGCCTTCTGAATAAAAAGATCGCCAGGATCGGCATGTTCAAATGCAAATACCACTAATTGAACCGCTTCATCAAGGCTCATCAAAAATCGAGTCATATTTGGATCGGTCACAGTTAATGGGCGGCCCTCCTTGATCTGATCAATAAACAATGGTATAACGCTGCCCCTGGAACACATAACATTTCCATAGCGTGTGCAGGTTATCGTAGTATGTTCGGCTGGTACAGTGCGGGCTTTGGCTGTTATTACTTTTTCCATCATCGCTTTGGAGATCCCCATTGCATTGATAGGATAAGCAGCCTTGTCTGTGGAAAGGCAGACAATCCGTTTTACTCCACAGTCAATGGCAGCCGTCAGCACATTGTCAGTTCCCAAAACATTAGTTTTTACAGCTTCCAACGGGAAAAATTCGCAGGAAGGCACTTGTTTTAAAGCCGATGCATGGAAGATATAATCAACACCATACATAGCGTTTTTTACGCTGGCTATATCCCGTACGTCTCCTAAGAAAAATTTTATTTTATCATTCTTGTAGAGTTTACGCATATCGTCCTGCTTCTTTTCATCCCGTGAAAAGATACGAATCTCACCAATATCTGTATCTAAAAATCCTCTTAATACAGCATTTCCAAAGCTACCCGTACCACCGGTAATCAATAAAGTTTTGTTTTGAAAAATTGACATCTTATTCACTCGCTTTTCAATAAATTTAGTAGTGATTCAAAAAACTGTTCCCGTCTAAAGTGTTCTTCATAATAATTTCTTCCATTCAGACCCATTTCTTGATAGGATGTAAAAGAATCAATTACCTGTGTCATAACCTGTGCCAGACCCATCGCATCATCAGCCGCAACAGCTTTACCGCACTTTGCTTCAACAATCATCTCTTGAGCGGCCCCATTAACGGCCCCGACGATCGGCTTACCCGCTGACAAATAACTCTGAGCTTTACCAGGCAGTGTCATTCCAATATAATCTCCACCCCGCAGGGTTAACAAAAAGCAATCCGCCATCCGATAAAATTCTGCCATTTCTTCGAGAGGGTGTCTGCCGTGAAAAACTATATTGTTTTCAACACCCAGCGATTTTGCAAGGTTTCTACAGTTATCCAGCTCCGATCCATCGCCCACAATATGTACGCAAAATTTCTCCCGTGTATCCATCTTGGCAACCGCTTTTATTATGCAGTCAACATTTTGAACCAAACCAATATTTCCTGCGAATAAGAAGTCAATCACACCATTGTCTTCATATTTGCCGGTAATGTCAGCGTACAAATCTTCCGCATACTGTGGCAAATATACAATTCTGTCTTCATTAACGTCACAGACTTCTACTAAATACTGTCGAAAAGGTTTAGAAGTAATCGCAATATAATCACAGGATCGATAGATCCAGCGACTTATTTTCTTGACCAAATGATATACCGGATTGGATTCACCAACTCCCCAAGCCTTCATTGATTCCGGCCAAATGTCCAAACAATATAGAATTAACGGTTTGTTTGTTCTGCGTTTCCAGACAACCCCAGGTATGGCCTGAAATATGGGAGACGTTTGGAATACAAAAATTGCATCCGCGTCAGGCTTTTTCCCAAATTCTGCATGCAAAAAAGAGCTAATAATAAACGATCCATAATTTAACATACGGAAAAAGATGCCAGTTCTCCGTGCAATTGTAGGCAATCGGCAAATTTGAACATCAGCTATTTTTTCATGACGTCGTCTGCCCCAATGATACTCCTTCGGGATATGGTTTGTTGTATAATCGGGCAAGCCAGTCAGTACTCGAACAGAATTACCTTTGCGAACAAGTTCACTGGCAATATCATTAATTCTAAAATTATCCGGATAATAATTCTGCGAAATAATTTGTATCTTCATCACACTATAAAATCACTCTTATTGGTACACTGTTTTGGAGATAAGTCTATCATATTGCAGTACTTTTGGCAACTTGTCCCCTTTGTATACAAATCTCGATAAATCCTCAACCATTCATTTTTGCTAAAGAAAAAGACGAACATAACGTTCGTCTAATTTTGGCAATATGCCGGATTTTAACCTTTTAAAAAGCCTTCGATAATCTTCTCTTCCGCCTCTTCCTCGGTGAGTCCCAAGGTCTTCAGCTTCAGAATCTGTTCGCCGGCGATTTTGCCGATGGCCGCTTCATGAATGAGGGCGGCATCGATGTGCCCGGCGTAAAGCTCGGGGGTCGCACTGACCGTACCATGGCCGACCAGGATTGCATCACACTCCGAATGCCCTGTGCATCGGTTATTCCCACGAATAATCGAACGATACTCCTGATGGGATTCATCCCGAGCCACCGAACGGGAGATGAGGTCCACCCCCGCGTCTTCACCCTGCAAAGCTACCTCAAAATCGGTTTTAGCCGTCTCACTGCCTCCGGTCATGAGCCTCTCATGGATGATCAGTTTGGAACGCGCCGCCAGCAGCGCCCCCGTTTTTCGGACGGTGCTGTCCACACCGCGGATCTGCGTTGTGTCCATCTCCATCACGGCGCCCTCTTCCAGCTCAATTCGGGTTACGGGATCGATTTTCTTGAGGCCCGTCCCCTTGCCGGTGCCGATATGCTTTTCCTTGTACAGCACATGGGCGCCCTTGCCCACGTAAAAGCGATGAATGCCGTTATGCCGCGCCTCCTCCTCGTTGTCCGTGTGCACGCCGCATCCCGCCACAATGGTCACATCCGCGCCATCGGCAATGTAAAAGTCGTTATATACCAGATCGTCAATGTTGCCATGGGTGACGCAGGCCGGGATATATACCGTCTCACCCTGCGCCTCCGGAAGCACATGGATAACCAGCCCCGGTCCATCGGTCTTGTTTTCAATCTTGATATGCTCGGAAGACTGCCGCCCCGCGCATCCGCCATCCTCCCGGATATTGAACGCGCCATCAAAAACGCCCGACCAATCGGAAACCAAACCCAGCAGAGTTTCAGTGATCTTATTCACGGCAGAATACCTCCTTCCTGGGGCATTGGGATGCCACTTCGCCCTCCAGCAGCTCGGGCAGCACCCGATCCCTGGGCCCATCCATCCGCACCTCTCCATCGGCAATGACCACGATTTTATCCGCGATCTCCAAAATTCTCTCCTGGTGAGAAATGATGAGCAGCGCTTCCGAGGTCTGGCCCTTCATCTCCTGGAATACATCAATGAGCCCGGAGAAGCTCCATAGATCGATGCCCGCCTCCGGCTCGTCAAAAATGGCCACCCGGATACCCTGCCGGGCCAGCACCGAAGCAATCTCAATGCGCTTGATTTCACCGCCGGACAGGCTGGCGCTCACCTCACGGTCCATATAATCCCGGGCGCAGAGTCCGACTTGTCCCAAAATCTCACAAAGCCTCGGCTCCTCCAGCGTGCCGCCTGCGGCAAGCTCCAAAAGATCCCGAACCGTGAGTCCCTTAAACCGAACGGGCTGCTGAAAAGCATAGGCGATGCCCTTTTGCGCCCGCTGCGTGATATCAAGGTCCGTAATGTCCTCACCGGCCAACAAAATCCGTCCGGACGTGGGCTTTTCCAGACCCGCAGCCAATTTGGCAAGGGAGGTCTTGCCCCCGCCGTTGGGACCGGTCACCACAGTCAATTTGCCCATGGGCGCCGTCAAATCCACGTTCTTTAAGATGGTCTCTCCCGTTGGCAGCGTCCAGTTGATATGGCTCATGGTTAACATAGTACTTACTCCTTCATTGATCGAACGGCTGTTGACCGCCCGCTGTCTTATACCAGCTTTTTCACCCATCCATCCCGATCTCCGGGCAGATAATCCACAGGAGGAATTTCGATCATGGTATAGCATCCCGGTTCCTGGCGCAAACAAGCCCTGGCGCAGGAAATCATGATCTGAGAGGTCAGCGCCGGATTATTGATACGCATATTGAATTCCACATATTGGTTATGGGTGGCACCGCTGGAACCCTGCCGGACCAGATGCACTCCATGGCCCACATCCTGAACCTCGGCCACATCCTCCACCTCGATCACATGGGTTTCATCATGGACAAAATAGGGATCGGCTTTGATCCTGGCGGCCACATCCTCCAAAGACGCTCCCGGCTCCAGTTCCACGTACACCATGCGCTTATGGATGCCGTCCCCCTGGGGCATGGTCATGGACAGCGCATTTTTAACGCCTTCAATAGCTTTTACCGCCACGGTGTGACCCATACTCATGCCGGGCCCGAAATTGGTGTAGCTAAGGCCTCTTGGCAGCATGGCCATCATCAGTGCGCGCACCACCGAATCGCTTCCCGGATCCCAACCGGCGGAAAGCACCGCAGTCCTGCCGGCCGCCTTCGCCGCCGCATCCAGCCTCTTTTTCGTATCAAGAATATCCGTATGGATATCAAAACTGTCCACCGTATTCATGCCCAGCGCCAGGCAGCGTTTGGCAAACTCCGGTACGCTTCTTGAAGGCACGCAGAGAATCGCTACATCCGCTTCGCCCTTAAAATCCTCCGGCGCGGCTTTGATGGAAACACCCTCAAGCTCTGCCGGCGGCTTGTCCGTTTGAGAAAGACTCCCGCTGGCAAGCCCCGCCAATTCCATATCCTTTGCTTGTCTCAGGGCCTGCAGCGCCATCCTGCCCACGTTGCCATAGCCCACGATAAGTACTTTAATCGGCATGTCAATCGCCTCCTGATCTTTGGTTTCTGCTTCATTATAACCACATTTATCGAGGTGTGTAAAATCAATTTTTGACATAAAAATGGGGCCCAGCAGTTGACAGCTTTATAGATAGGAAACTATAATGAACCAACAAATCAGCAAAGGAGCAAGACGATGCCTGATCAGATCTTACAGATTGCCACCCGAATCAAGGATTTGCGGGAGATTGAGGATGTTTCCGTCGAGACGTTGGCCCAGGAATTCAATATCGATCCGGAAACTTACCGCCAATACGAAAGCGGTCAGATTGATATCCCCATCAGCTTCCTGATTCAGGTTGCCCAGCGCTTCAAGGTTGAATTCACCACCCTGATGACCGGTGACGAGCCTAAACTTCACATTTACAACGTATGCCGCGCTGGCAAGGGTGTACGGGTGGAGCGGCGCAAGGCTTACGACTACAAGAATCTCGCCTACCATATGATCCGCAAAAAATGCGAGCCCTTCTTCGTAACCGTCGATCCAAACAAGGTCAAGGCCTTTAGCTTGGACAGCCATCCTGGTCAGGAATTCGATTATGTGCTGGAAGGCACCATGAAAATCAGGATCCACAACAAGGAGTTGGTCTTGAACGCCGGTGACTCCATCTATTTTGATTCTTCCTACAAGCATGGAATGATGGCTGTTGGCGATAAGATGGTTAAATTCCTCGCCATCGTCCTGTAACATCATTTCGCTTGAAGGGAGCTATAAGTATATGCAGCTTATCGATCGATACGTGAATCGAACGGATTTTAAAGACTACGATGACTTTTATAACAACTATCGTCTGAACGTGCCCGAGCGCTTCAATTTTGCCTACGATATCGTGGACGAGTATGCCCGGATCGAGCCGGACAAGATGGCTATGGTCTGGTGCAACCCAGAGGGCGAAGAACACGCCTTCACCTTTGCTGATATGAAGCGGATGAGCGATAAGGCGGCGAACTTCTTTTTGAGCCTTGGCATCAAAAAGGGCGATATCGTCATGACGCTGCTCAAGCGCCGGTACGAATTTTGGTTCATCATTCTGGCGCTGCACAAGATCGGTGCCGTGATTATTCCCGCCACGCACCAGCTGACCAAGAAGGACCTGGTCTACCGTTTTCAGGCCTCCTCGGCTAAAGCGGTTGTGTCGGTCAATGAGGATTACATCGTGGGCGAGGTGGAAAAAGCCGTTCCCGAATCCCCCACCCTGCAGCATAAAATTTTGGTGAACGGGGAGCGGGAGGGCTGGCTGGATTTTGCCAGCAATGTGGAAAAGGCGAGCGACAACCTTGCCATCCCGGAAGCGGAACTGCCCTGCAACGAGGACATGATGCTCATTTATTTCACGTCCGGCACCTCCGGTTTTCCCAAAATGGCCGCCCACAACTATCTCTACCCCTTCGGCCACATCATCACCGCCAAGTTCTGGCAGCAGGTTGAAGAAAACTGCCTGCACCTGACGGTGGCGGACACCGGCTGGGCCAAATGCGCCTGGGGCAAGATCTACGGTCAGTGGATGTGCGGCGCCTGCCAGTTCGTCTACGATTTTGATAAGTTCGATCCGAAGGATATGTGCGAAATCATTCAAAAGTACAAGCTCGCCTCCTTTTGTGCGCCGCCCACCATCTACCGCTTCCTTATCAAGGAGGATCTGTCAAAGTACGATTTTTCCAGCCTGCGGCATGCGGCGGTGGCCGGCGAGCCCCTCAACCCCGAAGTTTTTGAGCAGTTCAAGCGGGTGACCGGACTGACCATCTATGAAGGTTTCGGACAGACCGAGGAGTCGGTCATGCTCGCCACCTTCCCCTATTTTGAGCCCCGTCCAGGCTCCATGGGCAGGCCTTCCCCCGGTTTCGATGTGGATCTGGTGGGCGACGACCTGCAGCCGGTGGATATCGGTGAAGAGGGCCAGATTGTGGTGCGCACCGATAAACATAAGCCCGAAGGCCTTTTTATGGGTTATTACCGGGACGAGGAGAAAACGAAGGCCGCATGGCACGACGGCATGTATTTCACCGGGGATATGGCCTGGCGGGATGAGGATGGATTCTTCTGGTTTGTGGGCCGGGCGGACGACGTGATCAAAAGCTCCGGCTACCGGATCGGCCCCTTTGAAGTGGAAAGCGCGCTCATGGAACATCCGGCCGTGCTGGAATGCGCCATCACCGGCGCCCCCCATCCGGTGCGGGGCCAGGTGGTCAAAGCCACTGTGGTGCTCGCTCGGGGCTATGCGCCCAGCGATGAGCTCAAACGGGAGCTGCAGGAGCATGTGAAGCATGCCACCGCCCCGTACAAATATCCCCGCATCGTGGAATTCGTGGAGGAGCTTCCCAAGACCATCAGCGGCAAAATCCGACGCGTGCAGCTTCGCCATGAAAGCCAGCATGGAAGACCCCAATAATAACACTTTGAAAACGGAGAATTCATTTCTCCGTTTTTTTATTGACTTTCACCCCTTTTTCCCTGTACACTGATCCCACAAAACTTAGGAGGAAATTCATGCTTGAGATCATCGATTTGACCAAGAAATACGATAGATCCTTGGCCGTGGATCATTTAAACCTGACCGTTGAGTCAGGAGAAATTGGTGTGCTGCTGGGACCCAACGGAGCCGGCAAGAGCACCACCATCAAGTGTATTGCAGGCCTGCTGCGGTTCAAGGGCGAGGTCCGCATCTGCGGATACGGCAATAAGACCCTCGAAGCCAAACGGCGTCTTGGCTATGTGCCGGAGATGCCGGTCATGTATGAATATCTGACGGTACGGGAGCATCTGGAATTCATTGCACGCGCCTATCGTGTCCCCGATTGGGAAAAAAGCGCTGAGGAACTGATGGAGCGCTTTGAACTTCTGGACAAAGCCGGCAAGACTGGCCGCGAGCTATCCAAGGGTATGCAGCAAAAGGTCAGCGTCTGCTGCGCTCTTTTGCCAAAGCCCGAGCTCCTGCTCTTTGATGAGCCCTTGGTGGGACTCGATCCCAAAGCCATCAAGGAAATCAAGACCATTTTTCAGGAACTGAAAGCGGAGGGCCGCACCATTCTGGTCAGCACCCATATCCTGGACACCATGGAGAACTTCTGGGACCGGACCATGATCATGATGAACGGAAAGGTGGCGGCAAGCCGCACCAAGGCTGAGGTGGACGCCCAAAACGAATCCCTGGAGGATCTGTTCTTCGCGATCACCGAGGGCGAGAAGGAGGCGACCCCATGAGCGCCCTAGGCTATCTTGTTCGCCGCAATATCATCAACCGTTTGAAAAATATTTTGCATAAGCCCGGCCTTTTGATCTTCTATATCATTATTATCGGCTGCCTGGTCTTCTCCATGTTTGCCGGTGAAAGCGGTGATATCCATGCCGCCGGCCTTGAAGAGTATCTTGAACCGCTGGCTATGGTGCTGTTCGTCTGGATTGTTCTCTCCTGCCTTAAGGCGGGCACGTCCCGCGGCGCCACACTCTTTTCCATGGCCGACGTAAATCTGCTTTTCACAGCGCCCGTGGACCCCCGGCGCACCCTTCTTTATGGCATTGTACAGCAGATGGGCATGGTCCTCATCACACTGTTTGTCTTTATCTGCCAGATTCCCAACCTCAAGAACTTTTTCGGTCTGCCGGTGGAGCAGTCCATCATCCTGCTTCTCATCGCCACAGTGCTCATCTTCCTCGGGCGGCTTTTAACCATGCTGGTCTACGCCTTTGCGGCGGGCAATTCCAAGCGCATCCGCATCATGAAGGGTCTGTTCTATCTATGTCTGGCGGCAGTGGTGCTTTCCGTTCTTCTGCCCCTTATGGACACGCAGAGCCTCGCTGGAACAGCGCAGGCCTTCTATGATAATCCAGTAATCCGCTGGTTTCCCATTGCCGGATGGTTCGCCCAGACGGCGCTGGGCCTGATGACAGGCACCCTGCCCATCCTGCCTTTGGTGCTGTCCCTCGGCTCCATCGTCCTTGTCATCGCGGGTCTTCTCACCGTTCAGCCGGACTATTTCGAGGACGTGCTGCAAAATAGCGAGTACACTCAAAAGATCAGGGATGCCGCCAAGAGCGGCCAGGTGCAGAGCACCTCCACACGCAAGATCCGCATCAGCCGGGAGGGCATTCACGGCGGATCGGGAGCCGGAGTTTTTCTCCGGATGCACCTCATCAGTCTTCGCCGGAAAGGCTTTTTCCTCTTCGACGGTTTTACCCTGTTCTATATTCTGGTGTCCGTTTGCGCCTACTGGCTTTTTTCTGAAAGCTATTCCATCGCCCTGTCCCTGTTCATGTGCGTGTACCTTTACAGTCTGCTCATGGGCAACGGACCGGCTCTGCAGGAGCTCACCCGCCCCTACATCTATCTGGTCCCGGATACTCCCTGGCGCAAATGCCTTTATCTATCCCTGTCCAACGTCATCAAGTGTATAACCGACGGTATTTTAATCTTTGGACTCACCGCGCTGATCCACGGCATATTCTGGGTGGAAGCCGCCCTGTGCGTAATCGCCTTTGGCACCTTCAGCCTGGTTTCCTCCGCCAACAATCTGCTGGTCTCCCGCATTCTGGCTGACTCCCACAGAAACGGCCTGGTGCTGATGGCCTATTTCCTGTTTGAGATTCTGCTCATTCTGCCGGGTATCCTGGCCTTCATTCTCCTGCCCATGGCACTGCCCGCGCTTGGCGTGTACGGCGGATATGCGGCCATGATCCTCATCAATACGGGCATCGGTTTTCTGGTGCTGTTCCTCTGCCGGGGCATTCTGCACAATATGGAAACCACGTAAGGGGGAAAAATTGTGGGCCATTTGGGGTTTTCCTACGTTGGGCTGATCTATCTATTGCTGCTGTTTATCCCCAACCTCGTCTGGGCCAGACACATGCCGCCCGGCTACTCTGTGCGGGAGGAGAAACGTATCCTAAAAGGCTTTGAAAAGGTCGGTCAGGTGCTGATCACCTCTTGCGCCCTTATCTTCTCCGACTTCAATCTCCGCCCTTTCTCTCCGTGGAGCCTGTGGCTTGTGCTGTCCTTCTTGTCCATGGTGATTTATGAGGCCTGCTGGCTCAGATATTTTAAAAGACCCACGCTTCCAGCCATGTATGCCCCCTTGGGGTTGATTCCCGTGCCGCTCGCAAGCCTGCCGGTCCTCGCCTTTTTGCTGCTGGGCATCTATGGAAAGGTGATATGGCTCGTTCTTGCCGCGCTTATCCTTGGCATTGGACATATCGGTATCCACATCCAGCATTTTCAGACCTTAAAAAGACAATAAAAAAAGCCCTCCTGCGGAGGGCTCCTTTTTTAGCCGTTGGTGATGACCACAGCCACAAATTTCAGCGTTTCCTCGCCCACAGCCTCGATGCTGTGGCCCATGCCGTCGTTGGTCTGCAGGGTGTCCCCCGGCTTCAAAATACATTCCTTTTCATTGTTGTCGTTCACCTTGGCCCGGCCTTCCAGAATGTAGTAAACCTCGGCCTCATTGTTATGCACATGGTAACCGATGCCGGAACCGGGCTCCAGCTCGATCACGCCGAACACACGGCAATGGGGCAGGGATGAGGTTTCCACAATGGTCTTGGTGATGGTCGTGCCGTAGCCGCCCCACTTGTGCTCTGAAGCATCCACCTTGCGGTCCTTGGGCTCAATAATCATGATAAAACGCCTCCTTCCACATTGCGCCGGTACAGAATCTGCAAACCCTTCAGCGTGAGCAGCTTATCCACATGGTCGATCACTTTGGACTCGGAGGCAATGAGCTTTGCCATACCGCCGGTTGCGATGACCTTCACGCCATCCTGCTTCATCTCCGTTTTCATGCGGCCCACGATATAATCCACCTGACCGATGTAGCCGTAGACGATGCCCGCCTGCATGCCGGATATGGTGTTCTTGCAAAGAACACCCGGGGGCTTGATGAGCTCCACTTTGGGCAGCCGGGCGGCGTGTTCATGAAGCGCTTCCAGAGCCACCTTGATACCTGGACAGATGGTCCCGCCCATAAAATCTCCCTTGCCCGATACCGCACCAAAGGTGGTCGCGGTGCCAAAGTCGATGGTGATGCAGGGTCCTCCATACACCTCATAGGCTGCGACAGCATTGCAGATGCGGTCCGCGCCCACCGCCCGCGGCGAATCATAGAGGATATTGATGCCCGTTTTAATGCCGGGCCCCACCACCAGCGGTTCCACCTCAAAAAAGGTTTTAATCATTCGCTCCAATGTATAGTTGAGGGAGGGCACCACTGAGCTTAAAATGGCTCCATCCACATCCTTGGGCCGAAGCCCAAGGAAGCGGAAAAATTCCACCGCCGCCAGTCCATACTCATCGGAGGTCTTGTTCCAGTCCGTCTCCATCCTCCAGGATTTGATGAGCCGGACACCTTCATAGACGCCGATCTTGATGTTGGTGTTCCCTGCGTCAACCGCTAAAAACATCTTATGCCTCCCCCATCGTATCTTTATTGATTCAACTTCTGTAAGGCCTTCACCACAGGAATGGTCACAATCACCGCCACCGCTGCCTCAGGCAGCCCATTGGTGGCTCCCACGGTGGCCAGGGTCCCGATCACCGCGCCCACGGTCATGCCAAATCCTTCAGCAACCTTGTCCGCTCCCAAAAGTATGATGAGTCCGAGAAAAAAGACGGTGTTGGTGAGCGAACCCACCGCTGCCGAGATGCCGATGGACAGTGCTGGCTTCAGTCTTTGGCAGGCCCGATACACCAGCCAAGTGGTCAGCGGAATGAGAAGCCTTGGCAGAAATACGCTGGTGTAAAGCACCAGCGGCTGGTCCAGCAGGGGTACCAGCAGAGCCGGCGGCGCCGTCAGCGCCTTGATGAGGCTGGTGACGCCAAACGCAAGACCCAGAATGAGCCCAGGTTTTAGTCCAAGCACCAGCGTTCCCACCACCACTGGGATACACATGAGGGTGATCTCGATGGCTCCAATGGGGATGTAGCCAAGGGGCGTCAGTCCGAGGATCACCGTCAGTGCGATCATCAGTGCCAAAGTCGTGAGTGTTTTTGCCTTCATTTTCATGTTGATCCCTCCGTTCAAGTTCCTTTTGGATACCTGACGATACCATAAAGATTATCTCAGTCCAGTTCCCTTGCGGGATACCGGCTTTGACCGTTATTGAATGGTGAAGGGCAGCCTCAGCACGGGATCAGCTTCGCTGGCAAGATAGATCCTGACCTCATAACTTCCCGCCGTCCAGCCGTTGACATCGGGTTTCAGCTGGGAGTTGAGGTAGGAATCCTCCTTTACTTCCACCTTGGCCGTGTCAATCGTCTCGTTTTGATCGACGAACACCCATTCAAAGCGCACTTCCGTGGCGTCCTTGATGTGCGTCGCCTCGCAGGTCGCAACAAGGGCCGGCGCGTCCAGCGCATAGCTCTCCACCGAGTCCTGAGGCTTTCCCGTGGAGTCGATGCCCGTGGTCATTGCACCGTTTACCAGCTTCGGCTTCACAAGGCCGCAGCCTGCCAGCGCCGCCATCAGAAAGGCCAGCGTCAAAATCCAGCAAACCCGCCGATTCACGGCCATCACCCCCTTAGGTTTTTTTCATTATATCCCACCAAATCCTATTCCCGCAACCGTTTCCAGCAAAGAAAAACTCCCCGCTTTCGCGGAGAGCTTCATTTCATTCAAATCCTTCAAAGGTTGAGCATGTAGATGGAGTAATTGATCACCGTCGCAAAACCCACCCAGCCCAGATAGGCGTACAGAAGATAGGATGCTGTTCGGTCCACAGCATGGGTCTTTCGGATAAGAATCACGATGGTGATGAAGACCAGCACGATGTCAATCAGCGACAAAAGCGGATTGTGAAGCCGGAAAAAGAGATAATTCCAAATTACATTGAAAAAGCCGTTCAATGCAAAATAGCCATAGAGCTTTTTCCGCTCCGGTTTTCCTGTCAGGCACACGCGGACAAGCGCATAGGCAATGAGCCCGTAGATCACCGCCCAGGCGGCGCCAAAGGCCCAGGGCGGCGGCTGAAATACCGGCTTGATGAGATTGATATACCATTGCGAATGGGTGTCCACCCCCAGCGTGGCGATGCCGGCCAGGGCCAGCACGATGGCGATGGGAAAGACAATGCAGCGGGTTTTCGTTTTCATATTGTCCCTCCAATTGTTTTTGATCCTCTTTAATGTATGCTATAATGGGAGTGCTCATTCACGGGTAAGTATTACCAAGGAGGACATTTCATGCGCATTGTTGCGGTTCCGGATTCTTTTAAAGGCTGCCTTTCCGCAGTGGAGGCGGCGGATGCTATTGAAAAGGGTGCTCGCCTCGCCTGTCCCGATGCTGAGGTCATCAAAGTACCCATGGCCGACGGCGGCGAAGGCACGGTGGATGCCCTTGTTATGGCGGCTGGCGGACGCCGGGTCGCCTGCAGGGCTCTCGATCCTCTGGGACGAGAGATCGAGTCCTTTTACGGATTGATTGACGAGGGAAGGACCGCTGTGATCGAAATGGCCGCGGCGTCCGGCCTTCCCCTGCTCCAAAAGGACGAGCTGAATCCTTTGAAGGCTTCGACCTATGGAACGGGCCAGCTGATTGCACATGCTCTGGATCGCGGGGTGGAGCGCATTATCATCGGCATCGGCGGCAGCGCCACCAATGACGGCGGATTGGGGATGGCCAAAGCCCTTGGCGCGAGGTTCAGCGGTGAGAACGGTGAGGCGGGCGAGGGCGGCGGTGCGCTTGCAGCCGTCACAGCTGTGGACGTCTCCGCTCTTCACCCAAGGCTCCGGGAAGTTGCCATCGAAGCCGCCTGTGACGTAACCAATCCCCTTTGCGGGCCGAAGGGTGCTTCCGCCGTGTTCGGCCCCCAGAAGGGCGCGGATGAGGCCATGATAAAACAGCTGGACGCGGGCCTCGCCCATTATGCCAGCATCTTAAAGCGGGATCTGGGCAGGGATATTGAGAACGTTCCTGGCAGCGGTGCTGCCGGCGGTCTTGGCGGCGGACTCATGGCTTTTTTGAATGCGAGGCTTTTGCCCGGCATCGATATCATCACCGGGGCCGCCGGTCTGGCCGAAAAGATTCAAAGTGCGGACCTGGTCATCACCGGCGAGGGCCGAACCGATGAACAGACCCTCTATGGCAAGGTTCCTTCCGGCGTTGCCAAGCTGGCTCATGGGGTCCCGGTGGTCTGCCTTTCCGGCGGGCTTCTGGAAGGCTACCAAGCATTGTATCAACATGGCGTCACCGCCGTATTCAGTATTGCCCAGCGTCCCGTCACTCTGGAGGAAGCGATGGAGCATTCCGCCGAATGGCTGGCCCAGTGCACACAAGCGATTGTACGCCTTATGAATCGTTAGAAAAGCGCTTTTCACCCCGATTCCATTGTGGTATGCTGTCCCTAGGTCCAATCAAAAGAGGAGGGTTCACTTATGATTACCATTGTAGCCAAGTTCATCATCAAAAAGGAATGCGTTGACGAGTTCAAGAAACTGGCCTGGGAGCTGGTGGTGGGCAGCCGGAACGAAGCCGGCAACGTCTCCTACAATCTTTATCAGGACCGCGCCAACCCGGGAGTTCTGACCTTCATCGAGCAGTGGAAGGATGAGGCGGCCATCGATTTCCACAACGCCACCGAACACTTCACCTCGGCCATTGCGGCCATGGAGCCTTTGGAGGAGGCAGCCCCGGAGATCAATCAATACGACCAGCTGTCCTAAAAAAGCCAAAGGGCCTCTTCGGAGGCCCTTTCCTGTTGACAAAAACCCTAGGTTTGTTACAATAAAGGAAGTTTCATATGCGCGGGGAAAAGCAGGAGTATCCATGGCAGGGCATAAAGCGATCCGGGGAAGGTGCAAGCCCGGAGGCAACGTATGGAGAACGGCGGCTTGGAGCGCAGTCGATCAAAGAGGGCCAAAAGCCAACAAGGGTGGAACCGCGGGAGTGCTCCCGTCCCTTGGGTGGGAGGTTCCTTTTTTATTTTACATTTTCGGGAGGTAGGACAATGGCGGCAAACAATGAAAAATCCATGGAATCCATCATCGCCCTGTGCAAGGGCAGGGGCTTCATCTATGCGGGCAGCGAGATCTACGGCGGGCTCGCCAATTCCTGGGACTACGGTCCTTTGGGCTCCGAGCTTAAAAACAATGTCAAAAAAGCCTGGCATAAGAAATTCGTACAGGAGTCTCCCTACAACGTGGCAATCGATGCGGCGATTCTGATGAATCCCCGCACCTGGGAGGCGTCCGGTCATATCGGCGGATTCTCCGATCCTCTCATGGACTGCAAGGAATGCAAGACCCGCCACCGGGCCGATAAGCTTATCGAGGATTATCAGATGGCCCAGGGTGAGGAGGCCAACACCAACGGCTGGGACAAGGACCGGATGGAAGCTTATATCGAGGAAGTGCAGCTCCCCTGCCCAAGCTGCGGCAAACACAACTTCACGCCCATCCGTCAGTTTAATCTCATGTTCAAGACGTTCCAGGGTGTGACCGAGGACACCGCCTCCACCATCTATCTGCGTCCTGAGACGGCTCAGGGGATCTTTGTCAACTTCAAAAACGTGCAGCGCACCACCCGCAAGCGGGTTCCCTTTGGCATCGCCCAGATCGGAAAATCCTTCCGCAACGAGATCACCCCCGGCAACTTCATCTTCCGCACCCGGGAGTTTGAACAGATGGAGCTGGAATTTTTCTGCAAGCCCGGCGAGGATCTGGAATGGTTCCACTACTGGAAGGATTTCTGCTTTAACTGGCTGAAGAGCCTTGGCGTGAAGGAAGATCATCTGCGGCTCAGGGATCATGCCAAGGAGGAGCTGTCCCACTACAGCAAAGCCACCACCGATATCGAGTTCCTGTTCCCCTTCGGCTGGGGCGAACTTTGGGGCATAGCTGACCGCACGGATTTTGATCTCAAACAGCATATGACCTTCAGCGGCGAGAGCCTGGAATACATGGATCCCACCACCAACGAGCGATATGTTCCTTACTGCATCGAGCCCTCCCTGGGTGCCGACCGCGTACTGCTGGCTTTCCTCAGTGACGCCTATGAGGAGGAACCGTTGGAGGGCGGCGACACCCGTACGGTGCTTCACCTTCACCCCTACCTTGCGCCCATCAAGGTCGCCGTGCTTCCCCTGCAAAAGAAGCTGGGCGAGAAGGGCCGAGAGGTCTTTGCCATGCTGGCCAAGGAATTCCGGGTGGATTACGACGAGACGGGCAGCATCGGCAAGCGTTACCGCCGTCAGGACGAGATTGGAACGCCCTACTGCGTCACCGTGGACTTCGAAACGCTGGAAGAGGGCACCGTCACCATTCGGGAACGGGATACCATGCAGCAGATCCGCGTACCCCTTGAAGGGTTGACCGATTATTTCCGCGAGCATTTGGCATTCTAAATGGATAAATAAAAAGGCGGCCTCTAGGCCGCCTTTCTTTATGCATCCTGCTGATGGTACTGGCTTCGGTTCTCGCCGTCAGTCCACAGCCTTTCAAGATCATAGAACTGCCGCTCCTCCGTATGGAACAGATGAACGATAATGCTGCCGTAGTCCATGACGATCCACCGGCCGCCCTCGTAGCCATCCTTGCGGAAAACAGGCATACCCGCCTCATCCATGGCGTTTTCAAGCTCATCGCACAGGGCTTTCACCTGCAGCGTCGACCTTCCCGAAGCGATCACGAAATAATCCGCGATTATGGTCAGCTTGCCAATTTCAATGGTCTCAATGTCCAGCGCCTTCTTGTCATCCAGCACTTCACAGATCTTATCCACCCACTGTTTGATATTCTCCATCGGTTACCTCCTCACGATTTCGTTGTAAGCCTCCAGCACCCTGGGGTGTATGGGGGCATTTTTTTCAAATAAATAGTCCACTGTTTGCCGGATCGCTGCCAGCACCACGAGGTTGAGTCCCTCCTCCGCCTTGGCCCGAAGGGCCTCCACGCCGGGATAGTCCCGGCCCGGCTCCAAATAATCGGCCACAAAAATGATCTTGTCGAGGGTCGACATTCCCGCCTTGCCCACGGTGTGGCATTCGATGGCCTCAAGAATTTCCGGATCCGTGATTTCAAGATCCCTCCGCACCATCGCCGCCGCCACGTAACCATGAAGGATATCCGGGGATGCCGTTTCCACAGCGTCCGGCGTTCGTCCCGCCTCCCGTGCGGCGGAAAGATAGCTTTCCTTCGGAAGGCCCTTCGCCGCGTCATGGAGCAGTCCCGCGGCATAGGCTTTATTCTCATCGGCGCCGTAACGCTTTGCAAGCAGTACGGCGGTTTCCGCCACCCCAATGCTGTGCTTGAGCCGTTTTGGCTTCAGCCGCGCCTTTAGGTATTCCATCCATTCAGCCTTCATGGCTTCCGTAATCTTCAACGATACAGCCCCCAACGGTCAATATAATCGGCGACGGGTTTGGGCAGGAGTCCCGCAAGGCTCTCCCGGCGCTTCAGCGCTTCACGCACCTTGGTGGAGGAAACGTCGATCTCCGGAAGATCCAGCAGCGTCAGCCCCACCCCTTCTTCCTGAAGTTCCTCCATCCGGGCCGTCAGCTTTTCTCTGGCTTCCCCCGGACGGCAAACCACCAAAAACTGGGTCAGCCTCATCGCCTCATGGGCATTCTTCCAGGTGGTCATCTGAAAGACCGTATCGGCACCCACGATGTAATAAAAAGTATATGCGGGGTACCTCTCTTTGAGTTCCTGAAGGGTATCCACCGTATAGGTGACGCCGCCCCGGTCGAGCTCCACTGTGCACACCTTAAAATGCGCTTCATCCCGGATGGCCGCCTCGATCATGGCCGCCCGGTGCCGGCCCTCCACCACCTCGTAGGTGGGTTTGTGCGGCGGAATATTGAGTGGCAGAAACCAAACCTCATCCACAACTTTGAGGGCTCCCTTGGCCATATGAAGATGGCCCATATGCACCGGATTGAAGGTGCCCCCGAGAAGTCCCACTTTATGGTCCCTGTTGCTCTGCAATGCCAGCCCATCTTTCCTGGTTTTTTTATATTATAAACCAAATTGACCGAAAGAAAAAGGGCTTGGTCCGTATATCCCGCCGGAAGGCCGTCCAAAATGGGAAAAGGAGGTGCACCATGCCAAGCCCCGATCCCTTTGAACTGTATAACCGCCTGCTTCGCTCCAAGCAGTCCCGCTTTGCCCGGGTCCTAGATTTGATCGGAAGCCGCCTTTTTCTTTGGGCGATCACGGCGCTGATTCTTTACAGCCGCCTGGGAAAGCTGCTGCCTTCCTTTTTGCTTGCCTTGCTGTGGACGGCCTTGATCAGCTGGCTCATCCATTTCATTAAAGTGCGTCAGCGAAAGAATCAGTTTGAAAAATTCATCAAAGCCGAATCGGAAAAGTATTTTTTGGATGAAATTCTGCTGCTCTCCCCCAAGGCATTGCTGCACCGTCTCCAGCGGGATCTCACGGAGATGAAAACCTTCGATTCCCTCGAGGAGCGGGATCATCATCTTTTCGCCGTGAAGAACGGCAAAACTTATGCCGTCATGTTTCTGCCCGCATCCGCCTCCCGGCCGGTGGATGAACGGGATATTCTTTCCTCCTACCGCAAGGCCAAATCCCTCGGTGTCAAGGAACTTGTCATTTACACCACCGGTACCTTCCACGAGGACGCAAAGCGCATCCGCACCCTCATCAAGGATATTTCCGTTCACTTTCGGGACGGCGGGGTACTGCTTCAAATCATGGGCCTCGCGGAAGAATCGCTGCCTGAAAGTGCTCTTATTGAGCTTTTGGAGGATAAGCTGCACGCCGTCGAGGTCCATCCCCCGGAACAATTGCCCTGGACTCAGCCCAAGGCCATAAAGCGCATGCTCGTTTTCGGGGGCGTACTCATGCTTCTATCCTTTTATGTCCCCTATGGGACCTATTACCGTGTCGTGGGCCTTTTGCTTCTTGGCCTCGGCGCCTTCGGGCTTTTCAAAGGCTTTGTGGCCGAAGCGACCTTATCCAAAAAAAGTCTTTGATGATCTTTGGATTTTCTATAGAGCACAAATCGACTACCGATCACTTGAACGGGTTCAGCGCCCACAGCATCGCACAGCTCGTCGCACACCTCACGGGCGGATACGTCGCTGGACTGAAGCACAGTGCCCTTAATGAGTTCTCGCGCCTCCAGCGCGTCATCCACCTGCCGGACCATGTTTTCGCCGATACCTCCCTTGCCCACATGCACGATGGGCTCCAGGTCATTGGCCAGACCTCGCAAATAGCTTCTTTCCTTACTTGTCAAATAATCCCCTCATTCCATAAAATCAAATTCCAGTTCATCTACGCGAACCGAATCGCCATCCTTGGCTCCGGCTTTTCGCAAAGCGTCGATCACGCCCCGCTGAATCAGCACTCGCTGGAAATAGCGGAGAGACTCGCTGTCTTCAAAATTCACCCGCCGCATGAGCGCTTCCGCCAATGGGCCCTCCACAATATAGGTTCCGGCAGAATCACGGTTGATCTCATAGGCCCTTTGGTCCACCTTAGCTTCCAGCAGGTCCTCCGCCTCGGCAAAGCTTTCCTCGTCCACGGGGATCTCTCGGAGCATCCGCACCGCTGCCCACATCAGTTCGTTCACGCCCGCGCCGGTAGCTGCAGAAATGGCATAAACCGGCACATCCTCAGGCTCCAGCTTTTCCTTTAGCCGCTTCAAATTCTCTTCACTGTCCGGAAGATCCGTCTTGTTGGCCGCAACAATCTTGGGCCGTGCCGCCAGCTTTTCACTGTATTCCCGAAGCTCACTCATGATCTGGTCGTAATCCTCCAGCGGATCCCGGCCCTCGCATCCGGAAATATCCAGAACATGGATCAACATACGGGTGCGCTCCACATGGCGCAGAAAATCATGCCCCAGGCCCGCTCCTTCCGCGGCTCCCTCGATAAGCCCCGGGATATCCGCCATGACGAAGCTTTCATGGCCCTCCAAGCTCACCACACCAAGATTGGGGGTCAGCGTGGTGAAATGATAGTTGGCAATCTTGGGCCGTGCCTTGGTGGTTCGGGAAAGCAACGTGGATTTTCCCACATTGGGGAAGCCTACAAGGCCCACGTCAGCGATACTCTTGAGCTCCAGCTCCACCCTGCGTTCCCCCACCTTCTCACCTTCCTGGGCAAATCTAGGAGCCTGCCGGGTGGCGGTAGCAAACCTGGCGTTGCCTCTGCCGCCCTTACCGCCCACCATCACCACGCGGCGCTTGCCGTCCTCGTTCATGTCGGCCAGGATCCTCCCCGACTCATCCCTTACCAGCGTGCCCACCGGCACCTCCACAATAAGATCAAGACCGTTTTTTCCTGTGCGGTTGTCACTTTTGCCGTCTTCGCCGTTTCCAGCAGTAAACTTTCTCTTATACCGAAAATCCATCAGCGTGCGCAGGTGATCGGAGGCCACAAAGACCACGTCGCCCCCCTTGCCACCGTCCCCGCCGTCGGGTCCGCCGTTTGCAACATATTTCTCCCGGTGAAAGCTCACGCAGCCGTTGCCGCCGTTGCCCGCCTTGATGGTAATATCAGCGCGATCTACAAACATGTTAACTCCATTTCCAGCCCCATTCCGCGGCTTTTCCTACTATGGTCCGTCCCGTCATTATATAAAAAAAAAGCCCAACGCGCAAGAGACATGCGCCTTGGGCTCCCATTTATTTCTTGGTTCTGGGCGTAAAGATGAGAGCATTGAGGTACCCAAAGATGATGGCCGCCGCAATGCCGCCCGCAGCCGCGGTGATACCGCCGGTAAACGCGCCTAGGACACCGCTCTCACCCGCCGCCTTGATGGCGCCCTTGGCTAAAGAATAGCCAAAACCCGTGAGGGGCACCGTAGCCCCCGCACCGGCAAAGTCCACCAGCGGCCCATAGACGCCAATCGCTGTCAAAATTACGCCGGAGGTCACAAAGATCACCAAGATCTTTGCCGGCGGCAGCTTTGTGAGATCCATCAGCAGCTGACCCACCACACAGATAGCCCCGCCGATGACAAATGCTTTAACAAAATCCATCAGTTCCATCGTCAATTGCTCCTTTCGATAACCACCGCATGGGCCACCGAGGGAATGGTCTCCCCCTGAAGGGTGGTGGTGGGACTGAGCAGCGCGCCCGTCGCCATGAAAAGAATGCGGTTTAGGGTGCCGTCCTGCAGCTTGGTCAGCAGGTAGCTGTTCAGTACCGAGGCAGCACATCCGCATCCGCTGCCACCGCCGTGTACATCCTGATTTTCCGTATCGAAGATGTTTACGCCGCAATCAAAATGATTGGGAAGTTCAATGCCATCCTCCTTCAAAAGATCTTTGAGAGCCTGTGTTCCAAAAAGTCCCAGATCCCCGGTTACGATGAGATCATAGTCCCCCGGATTTCTTCCGGTATCCGTAAAGTGCGTCTTCAGTGTGTCATAAGCCGCGGGCGCCATGGCCGCGCCCATGTTGTTGGCGTCGGCGATGCCATAATCAATAACCTTGCCGATGGTTCCATGGGTGATAACCGGGTTTCCGCCGGACGCACCCAAAATCGTGCACCCTGCACCGGTCACCGTCCACTGGGCCACCGGCACCCGCTGTGCTCCCATCTCCAAGGGATTTCTGTACTGCCGCTCCGCTGTCGAAAAATGGCTGCAGGTTGCGCAGGCCGCATTGTCCAGATATCCCGCGTTAACCATGGACGCGGCGATCAGCAGGGATTCGGCCATGGTGGAGCATGCACCGTATAGTCCAAGGAAAGGTGCGCCGATTTGCGGTGCCGCAAAACCCGCCGAAATGATCTGGTTCAGAAGATCGCCGCCCATGAGTGCCTGAAGGTCGGTAGTTTTAAGTCCCGCCTTTCCAGCGGCCATCTTCACCGCTTCAGCAAACATTTTGCATTCAGCCTTTTCCCAGCTGTCCTCTCCCCACGTATCATCCTTCGGTAAAGTCATATCAAATCCGTCGCCCAGCGGACCTTCATATTCCTTCTGTCCTACAATGGATGCAAAGCCCAACACCCCAGGCTTATTTTCAAAGACCAGCGTCTGCTGGCCGGTTTTTCCCATCGATATGTTCATCGCTCTAACCTCCAAACAGTATGGATAACAGCCCCACCAAAATGGAACTGGAAATACCGTACACCAATACGGGTCCGGCCAGGGTAAACAGCTTGGCGCCCACACCCATCACCAGACCTTCCCGCTTGAACTCCATGGCCGGCGCCACGATGGAGTTGGCAAAGCCTGTGATGGGCACCACTGAACCGGCCCCGGCAAACTTGCCGATTTGATCATAGATGCCTACGCCCGTCAGCGTGGCGCCTAAAAAGACCAGGATGATGGCGGTAAAGGACGAGGCCAGATCCTGGGCCAGGGCCAGCACGTCCGTCGCGATATAGCTGATAAACTGGCCAATGGTGCAGATGATTCCGCCGACCACGAAGGCCCTCAGCATGTTCCTGCCCAAAGAGAAATGTTTGGGCATGCTTTCTTCCACATATTTTTGATAGCGGACTTTCTTTTGTTCCAATCCTATTCCTCCTTCGTTTGGTGACGCACCGAGGCTTCCTCCGCGTAGCCGCGAAACCGCTGTTCCTTTTCGTGGGGGGTCCTCAATTGCGAAAAATCATAAGTGAAGATCTTGTGTAATTCCATTCTTACAGCCTCTTTCTCCAATGTTCACACCTTATTGTAACCAAAAGAGCCAATAAAATAGCGATCCCACCGATTTTCCAAGCAGAAGAGCAATCAAAAGGGCTTTGACAAACCAGGTGATATGGAGCCGCCGTGTAAAGATGGGAATCACGTCCAACACCTCGGACAAGGCGCTCGCCACCATGCCAATATAGGCGCCCGAAAAGGCGCCCACGATCACCGCCGCCCATCTTGGCAGCATGAGATGGAATCCGCTTACGGAGGCAAAGGCAAATACCCCGGCGCCAAGGGCCACGCACCAGGCACAAAATTTTTCGTAGGTCATGCTGTTCATTCGGTCCGCCAGCCGGGTGATCAGTTTTAAGATAGAAAAAAAGGCGCCCAATGCGCCTCCTGCCACCAAGCCCATCCCCAGTCCCACAAATCCCAAAACCAAATTAGCTCCCATCGCCGTTTTCCGCCTTCGTTTTTTTGTAGTCGTCCATTTGCTCCTGAAAGGTCTGATATTCAAGCTCCAACGGACTTGGATCCTTCTTTTTCTTCATGGCCGGAATCAGATTGAAAAAGATGGCGATTCCGCCCGCAAGGCCCAAGCTGTAAGGGATGCTCACCCACAGCAGGTTTTCCACTTCTTCGCCGGTGACCATGAACGCCAATCTTTTATGAACATCCACCATATTCACATCCTCATGGAAATTGAGAATGGCCATGCCGCCCCCGATAAACATCAGAAGGGCGATCATGACCGCCAGCGTCCAGCCCCAAACCCCCGCCTTTTTCTTCTCTTTTTCGTACTGGATCCAGCAAAAGGCCGAACCCACGGATTGGATCTCTTCCTCGGGCAGACGGCGCTTAAGGCTGCGGATCACCTCCAGCACATCCACCTTCACCAGGGATTTCTCCAAAGTAAACAGGGGGAAATCCGGCTTATCCACGCCATCATCCCGCCATACCCGGGCAATATCCCCCAGCCAAACCTCCTGACCGGGCTTCAGCTTCACATCCTCCATCAGCTCCACGTAAATCAATTCGAGCCTCCTCATACACCAATAAAGCATCGCTGGGTTTCTTGCTGGGCGTGCGAGTGAACAGGAACACTGCCGCCGCCGTCAGCAGCACCACGACAATTGCCACAATCCAAAACCGCCTGTGGCCGCGCACTTTTCTGGCCTCCATATCCGGCCCTCCTTTGTTGTTAGTATGGCCCACTCTCCCATTTTTATCCGAAAAAACGAGCGGCGCCAACGTTTCTATGACGTTTTATGCGCCGCCCGCTGCTTCCCGCATCTTGCTTAAAATTTTGGTCTCCAGCCTGGAGACCTGAACCTGGGACACGCCCAAAACTCTAGCGATCTGGCTTTGGGTCTGATCCTTGAAAAATCTGAGGATAATAATCTGACGCTCTCTGGGCGAAAGCTTGGCAATGAGCTCCCTGAGCAGTATTCGGTCGATCACCTGGGGTCCGCTGTCATCCTCAGCGATTCGATCCATCATGAGCACCGGCGAATTGGAGTTCCCGCCATCGTTCACCGGCTCAAAGATGGACACGGGCGAGCGAATGGATTCGAGGGCCACCGCGGCTTCCTCCGGCTCCATTTCCAGCCTGGTTGCCACCTCCTGGATGGTGGGATCCCGTCCCAGTTCCTTTTTCATTTGCTCCTGCACCGCAAGGATCTTGAAAGCCTGTTCCTTGACCGAGCGGCTCACCTTGACCATGCCGTCATCCCGGAGGAAACGCTTGATTTCTCCGGCGATCATGGGAACCGCATAGGTGGAAAAGCGGACGTTGTACTGCAAATCATAGTTTTGCACGGCCTTGACCAGCCCAAGGCAACCGATCTGAAACAGATCATCATAGTCCACCCCTCGATTGAGGAACTTCTTGACGATGCTCTTCACCAATGCAATATTCCGTTCCACCATGGTTTCCGAAGCTTCCTCATCCCCCTGCTGGGCCCGCTTGATCAGCGCAATGGCCTCTTCATGGGTCAGGAGAACCTCCCTACTCATGATCCGATGTTTCCCTCTCCTTGGCCGCCTTGATCGCCTTCAGCATGAACACCTTGGTGCCCTTATCCTTGCCGGAAGTCACCTCCACCTTATCCATGAAGGTCTCCATTACCGTAAAGCCCATGCCGGAACGCTCAAGATCCGGTTTGGACGTATAGAAGGGTTCCCTGGCCTGATCCACATCGTCAATGCCGCAGCCCTGATCGATGACCTCAAAGGCCACCACCGAGCCGCGGATCACCCCATGGATCTCCACCATCCTCTTGCCATCGCATTCATAGCCATGAATGATGGCGTTGGTCACCGCTTCCGATACCGCCATTTTGATGTCCGCCAGTTCCTCCAAAGTGGGATTGAGCTGGGCCGCAAAAGCCCCGGCCACCGCTCTTGCAAAGGCTTCGTTTTCCGAGATGCTCAAGATCTCCAGCCGCATTTCATTCTTGATTTCCATGCTTCTTCCTCCTGCCCCCTTACAGCTTTTCCACGACCTGATAGAGTCCAGACATCTTAAAGATGTGGTCCACCCGGTCGGATACGTTCTTCACACCCACCGAACCGCCCCGCTTTTTCAGCGTGCGATAGCGGCCCAGCACCACACCGATGCCGCTGGAATCCATAAAATGAACTCCCGCCATATCCAGCACCAGCCGGCGTACCTCGGGATTCATGATCAGCTCATCCAATTCTTCCTTTACCGTGACTGCGGAATGATGATCCAGCTCACCTTCCAGCACCACCACCACTTCCTCGTGGTTTGAAATGGGCTCAACCTGCATGCTAAAACCTCCTTTAACGTCCCAAGATTTCGATAACGCCAAGGTGAGTTCCTGTTGCGAAAAGGGACCGCTTTTGCCTTGTTTCCGTAAGTTTTGTCGAACTGGTTCTAAAGGGGATGCCATGACTGTTTTTTTAATAAAAAAAGACCCGGCTTTCTGTTAGCGCGCCTGATAAGAAGCAATTTAAAAAATGCAGAGGATTATCGGGCTTTGCAATAGGCAACCGTGTCTGAAAATATGCTGAATGTGGCTCTGAGAGCAAGATGCAAACTATGATGAGGGATTAATCGGAACTTGAAGCTGGTATTTCCATTTCAAGACGCCGGATATTATGATCATCTGTAACGAAAAGCCAGGATTGATTTGATATTGGGATTTTACCGTTTGCACTAATTCCCGCAAGCGAATTTCTCTGCTTTCTTCGTTGCAGTCAAGGCACAAATACATTCCAGCGGGTAAAACTTTAAGGGTATCACTCTCCACCCAGCGAGAGCATATGGCGAACATTTGAGACTTTCCATTTTCTATGTAAATCCCGGCGGCATCTTCAAATTCAAATTGTTTGTGCATTGATGTTTCAATATTGCCATAAAAATGGCGATGATAATTCCAGAGATTATCAACAGTTGGATGCTCTAATGAGGACAGCATGATGATCCGTCTTGGAAATTCTCTTAGAAAAATATCTCTGTTTTTGGACTGCCCATAAAGTTTTTTCTCATAATCAGCCTTTGCTAATAAAATCTTCGATTTACTGTATTCGATAGCTGCAATTTTAGCATCGGCCTTTTTTTCTGCTTCGGCCAGATAGTCCACTATTTTTTGAAGATCATCGTATTCCAAGACCTCTTTGATTTCCCGCAAGGGCAAATCCATCTGCTGCAATGCTCTTACAGTATTTAGACGAACGATATCCTGATTCGTATAATAACGATAGTTTGTCCATTCGTCTTTTTTGCTGGGATTTACCAATCCAATGCGGTCATAATGACGTAAAGTCTCACTCGTAGTATTCACCAATTTTGCAGCTTCACCTATCGAAAAATACTCTTTCAATTTCTCACCTTGACCTTTGTGTGACACAAAAGATTATAATGCATTATAACATAAAAAATGGAGGCATGTTCTTGTGAAAAAAATGATTGCTTTTATCATAACATTTGGATATGTAATGATACTATTCACAGGTTGTTCAAACGACAAACAGTCTTTTGCAGAAAAAAGCTATGAGGCCGAGGGAACAAAGATTGAGGAAATCAATATTGATGTCCGAGACAGACAAATCGAAGTGTCGCTGTCGGCTGATCATCAAATACACATTAAATATGCGGAAAGTGAAAAGGAATACTATGATATTTCCGTTTCAAAAGATAATGTCTTGTCTATGACTGCCATTGAAAATAAAGGATGGTTGGATTATATCGGGCGCAAACCCGAATTAGAAAACCGTAAAATTTTCTTGCAGATACCAGACTCATTCATTGCATCTGTTAAAGTTTCAACTACGAACGCAGACATAAAGCTTTCTGCCTTGAATGTAACAGAAGATTTAACGCTTTCTTCTAATGGGGGAAACATATCCTTTGAAAAGATAAATGCCGGAAGCAGTATTGCATTTAAAGTAAAAAACGGAAATATAACCGGCTCAATATTGGGGGGATATGACGATTACGCTATTGCGTGTAAAACTAAAAAGGGTAATAGCAATTTGCCAACCGAAAAGGAAAGCGGCTCTAAGACGCTGTCAGTGAACGCTAATAATGGCGATGTTGAAATTGTGTTTTGCCAATAATTGCTTATAGACCGATGGAGATCACTTGCCATCGGTTTTTTTGTTGCCCAAATCCGCAGGATTACCCCTTTCAGCATAAAAAGAAATGGCGCAGCCCCTTTTAAGGTTACATCATAACTTACATGGGATCTAGTCCCTTGTGGGAACCGGCCCTTCTGCCGGTTCCTTTTAACTTACTTACAATGACCTTCACACCACAGTTCCTGAATCGGGGGAATCTGTTCCCGCATACCGGGCGCCAAACGGTACCACAGGACGCCGCCCGTGGGCTTGGGATATTCGTTTCGGGTTCTGATCACCCGGGTGGGCGTTACGATATAGTCGATAGCCGTGTCATAGTCCGTCACTTCCACCGGCACATCCACCACCTGGCAATCATGACCCACCGCCACCACCGGCACATCCAAGTCAACAATGCCCTTGGTGTACAGCATGGCCCACTCCAGATCAAAATAACCGTGACCCTTTCCGAAGCGAATGCCTGAAGGCGTGATTGCCGAAGCGCCGGTGACCATCATGTCGATGTGCCCCACCGATTCCATGAGTTGGGCCAGAGTTTGATGTTTCCAAAAACGAGCCACTCCGTCCAGTACGGAGGCGAGTTCCTCCTTGCCTTCCGGAATAAACTCTGGCCGAATCAAAAAGAAGCCTCGGGTGATACCGTAATTGGTCATCACTACCGTTTTTTTATCCAAAAACGCCCGCTCCCGGAATTTCTCAAGATTATTATCAGGAGTAATAAAAATGACCTTGGCCTTTTGATAGATATCCTGCTTTGTTAAAAGATCAGCACAGCGGTCGCTGCCCTCATAGTCTGTAATAAACTCGCCAAAATCCCAGCTGAACCGGGAGTCGGGACGGGCCACCTTCTCCAATTCCTCCCAAATCTTCACCCGGGCCGTCTTTGCATCCATGCCCATGCTACCTTTCCCCTTTCGTACAATACTTCGTCAAATATACCATGTTTCCCCCGGACCCGTCAATGCAAGCGCCATTGACAGCATTTCAAAATTCCGATAATCTATCTATAAAGGTCGATTTTTGGGGATAAGGAGAAGGTTAATGCTTGCCATTCGTTTGATCTTAGGCCGGGTGCTCGATGGGTTTAACATCTATATTGCCATGTGCCTGTCCGGATGGCTGATGCACAATACGGTTTTCGGCGGCGCTCTTTACCTTGTGGGGCGAATCTGGATCACCTATGCCTCCCTGTACGGCAAGGAAAGCTACGAATTTTTGCCGAACCGCATCCAGGTGCGGGGCAAAATCATTTTTGTTTTTGCCGTACTGTTTACCTTTGCGCTGTCCGTGATTTATCCGGTGACTCAATCCTTCCGCGGCTTTTTTCTGCTCCTCATTTTCGTGCTGGTTCAGCTAATCCTGCGCCAGCTTGTGGAGCCTCATCCTCCCAAAACCGGTGACACCCTTGCAAATATGCTGGAAGTAAGCAGCTACAGGCTCTACATCCGTATGCTGAGCAATGCCTCCATCGCCATCAACATCGTGGTCCTTTCCTATGTATGCTATATCCGTTTTCATCCGGCCCGCGGGCTTGGCCAAAACATTCTGCTTTTTCTGTTGTGGGGCATCGGCATCTTGGTGATCACCCTGTTGGTCTGGCACATTCTCAACCGAAAGGTTCTCCATAAATATGAAAAGCCGTCCATCTTCATTTTGGGCGCCGTGCTCTGGTGTATCGCAAGTATTGGCAGCTATAATCATGTCTTTTCTTCGGCCATCATCCCCGGCACATTGTGGTGCATCGGTTTAGGTCTTATGGTGGCCATCATCATCAGCATCGGCCAGGATATCCAAACAATTATGGCCTTTGCCATGGGCGATATCAAGCAGCTGGTCTATTGGCGGAGCACCGATATCATGGTGCAGTGGTCCATCATGGTGTCCAATCTTGTCATGCTGCTCATGCTCACCGTGCTCAGCTTTTTGGCTGTGGGGCTCACCTCCATGGAGGCCCAGCTGGGGATTCAGAACCTATTCAATCTCGTTATGCTGCTTCTGCCCATCGGCTTTGTATTGGCCGCGCTGATCTTCGCTCTGGTTCAGCCGCTGGACCGCCATTACATGGAGAAGTTCACCCTCTACCAAAAGCTGAAGGCCAGAGGCAGGGAAGATGCTGCCATCCGCACCAGCCTCAACGACCGCCTGGTCAAGGGCACGAAGCGCATCGGCATCCGCATCCTGCGCACCTTCTTAAAGCCCCTGTTTCCCTGCCACATTCACGGCAAGCAAATTGTGGATACCAGTCAGGGTGCGGTGGTTTTCGTCTGCAATCATCTGGAGGTTTACGGCCCTGTCCTGACCACGCTGCATATGCCCTTTTACTTTCGCCCCTGGGTCAATTCCCAGGTTTTGAATGAGGCCAGTTTAGAGCTGGAACTGCAAGCTGGTGTGGATCGCTTGGTCGGTTTCCTCCCTTTATGGCTGCGGCGCAGGATTCCTCGCTGGATTAAGGGCCTCTTTCTTTTCGTTATGCGTTCGGTGGAGCCCATTCCCGTCTACCGAAACAACTTCCGTGAGGTTATGACCACTTTAAAGCAGACTGCCAAAGTTCTGGAGGAGGATGACAACGTGCTCATCTTTCCGGAAAACCCCGTACAGGGGGATGAAGGCGGACAGTATCCCGAGGAAGGAGTAGCATCCTTCTTCACCGGATTCGTACATATTGGTACGGAATATTTCAAGAATACGGGACGGGTCGTAACCTTCTATCCCATGTACGTTTGTAAAAAAAAGCGCACCATCACCTTCGATTTTGGCGTTACCTACAATCCAGAGGCACCCAAAAGCGAGGAGAAGGAGCGCATTGTTTCCTATCTGCACGGCCGCATGCAGCGCATGGCCGAGGCTCAGGAACGCGACTAGTCCAGATATTCCGTCACAATATCGATAAATACTTTGCCATCGAGATGATCGATCTCGTGGCAAAAACATTTGGCCAGATCTCCTTCGCCCGTCAGCGTTAAGGGTTTTCCCCATTCATCCAAAGCTTCCACCGTTACCTTGGCCGGACGCACGGTCCTGCCAAAACGTCCAGGAAAGCTAAGACAGCCCTCGATGCATTCCTGGGTTCCTTCGGATGCCACGATCCTCGGATTGACCAGCTTCATGGGTCCTTCAGGGCCACCCATATCCACCACCACCAGGCGTTTGAGAATGCCGATCTGGCTCGCCGCCAAAGCCGCACCGTTTTCCGTCGCATGGAGCGTATCCATCATGTCCTCCAGCAGCTCCCGGATACGGTCATCCACTTTCTCCACTTCCCGGCATTTCTTGCGCAGAATCTCATCGTCATTGAATCTCAGTTGTCGAAGGGCCATCATCATTCCTCCAAGTTACTTAATGCTTATCCTAGTTTACCATAAAAGAGGAGAAAAAGATCAACAAAGAAGGGAAGAACAAGATGTTCTTCCCTCTCTCCTTGGCTCCCCCTGTTGGACTCGAACCAACGACATTTCGGTTAACAGCCGAACGCTCTACCAACTGAGCTAAGGAGGATTATGGAATC
>NZ_JACRSR010000009.1 GCF_014384795.1 Gehongia tenuis
ACTTTTGCACCTTGGGAACTGTATAGAGTAAGGAAAGAAAGTAACAAGCGCGAGAAAAGAGCGAAAGCGGAAATACGGAAGTATGGAAGCGGGAGCTCAAAAGTAATGGGAAACTACAATAACGCTGAGAGATCAAGCTAGGAAGAGCATAGGGCGGATGCCTAGCCACCAAGCGCCGACGAAGGACGTAGCAAGCTGCGAAAAGCCATGGGAAGCTGGCAAGCAGGCGTAGAACCATGGATGTCCGAATGGGGAAACCCGGCGGGGGTCATGCCCCGTCACCCATACCTGAATAAAATAGGGTATGAGGAGGGAACCCGGTGAACTGAAACATCTAAGTAACCGGAGGAGAAGAAAGAAACATCGATTTCCTAAGTAGCGGCGAGCGAAAGGGAAACAGCCCAAACCTGGCCTCTTCGGAGGGCAGGGGTTGCGGACCCGGTAAGGTAGTGCAAAGGATAGCCGAACACCTTTGGAAAGAGGGATCGAAGAAGGTAAGAATCCTGTAGGCGAAATTTGGAGCACACTGCGGGGATCCAGAGTACCACGGGACACGAGGAATCCAGTGGGAAGCAGGGGGGACCACCCTCCAAGGCTAAATACGACTTGGTGAGCGATAGCGGACAGTACCGTGAGGGAAAGGTGAAAAGCACCCCGGGAGGGGAGTGAAAGAGAACCTGAAACCCTATGTTTACAAGCAGAGGAAGCACAATTAAGGTGCGACCTCGTACTTTTTGTAGAACGGACCGGCGAGTTACAGTATGCAGCGAGGTTAAGGACTGAAGGTCTGGAGCCGAAGGGAAACCGAGTCTGAACAGGGCGAAATGAGTTGCATGCCGTAGACCCGAAACCAGGTGACCTATCCATGAGCAGGTTGAAGTGGGAGTAAAATTCCATGGAGGACCGAACCACACGTCTGTTAAAAAAGGCGGGGATGACTTGTGGATAGCGGAGAAATTCCAATCGAACTTGGAGATAGCTGGTTCTCCTCGAAATAGCTTTAGGGCTAGCCTCAGGGGATGACATATGGAGGTAGAGCACTGAATGGGCTAGGGGGCCTCACAGCTTACCGAACCTTATCAAACTTCGAATGCCATAATGTTGGACCCTGGGAGTCAGACTACGGGAGATAAGTTTCGTGGTCAAAAGGGAAACAGCCCAGACCAACAGCTAAGGTCCCAAAGTGCAGGTTAAGTGGAAAAGGATGTGGGATTGCACAGACAACCAGGATGTTGGCTTAGAAGCAGCCACGCATTCAAAGAGTGCGTAATAGCTCACTGGTCGAGTGATCCTGCGCCGAAAATGTAACGGGGCTAAACCTGCCACCGAAGCTTTGGAATCCGTACGGAAGTATGGGTTGGTAGAGGAGCATTGTATACGGGTAGAAGCATGACCGGGAGGACATGTGGACTGTATAGAAGAGAGAATGCCGGTATAAGTAGCGAGAGCAAAGTGAGAATCTTTGCCGTCGAAAGCCTAAGGTTTCCTGAGGAAGGTTCGTCCCCTCAGGGTAAGTCGGGACCTAAGCCGAGGACTGAAAGGTCGTAGGCGATGGACAGCAGGTTGAGATTCCTGCACCACTCATGGACGATTGACTGAAGCAGTGACACAGAAGGATAGGCTGAGCGGGGTGATGGTCAACTCCGTTGCGAAGGCGAGGCTGTGGCGTAGTGAAGTACGCGTCACGAGAAGGCTGGGCCGAAGCGAGACCGAAAAACAAGTAGGGAAACAGCTGAATTCACGCTGGCGAGAAAAGCTGCTAGGGAGTACATGGGTGCCCGTACCGCAAACCGACACAGGTAGGCGAGGAGAGAATCCTAAGACGAACGGGAGAACCCTTGTTAAGGAACTCGGCAAAATGACCCCGTAACTTCGGGAGAAGGGGTGCCACAGGAATGTGGCCGCAGAGAATAGGCCCAAGCGACTGTTTAGCAAAAACACAGGTATCTGCGAAATCGAGAGATGACGTATAGGTGCTGACGCCTGCCCGGTGCTGGAAGGTCAAGGGGAAGTGTTAGAGCAATCGAAGCACGGAACTTAAGCCCCAGTAAACGGCGGCCGTAACTATAACGGTCCTAAGGTAGCGAAATTCCTTGTCGGGTAAGTTCCGACCCGCACGAAAGGCGTAACGATTTGGGCACTGTCTCAACAAGGGACCCGGCGAAATTGTAGTATGCGTGAAGATGCGCATTACCCGCGATAGGACGGAAAGACCCCGTAGAGCTTTACTGCAGCTTGATATTGGATTTCGGCAACAGATGTACAGGATAGGTGGGAGGCAGAGAAGTCGGGACGCCAGTTTCGGCGGAGCCACCCTTGGGATACCACCCTTTTGTTGCTGGGGTTCTAACAGCTGGCCGTAAACCGGCAGCTGGACAGTGTCAGGTAGGCAGTTTGACTGGGGCGGTCGCCTCCCAAAGAGTAACGGAGGCGTTCAAAGGTCTCCTCAGAATGGTTGGAAATCATTCACAGAGTGCAAAGGCAGAAGGGGGCCTGACTGCGAGACAGACAAGTCGAGCAGGGAGGAAACTCGGACTTAGTGATCCGGCGGTAAGTGAGTGGAAATGCCGTCGCTCAACGGATAAAAGCTACCTCGGGGATAACAGGCTTATCTCCCCCAAGCGTCCACAGCGACGGGGAGGTTTGGCACCTCGATGTCGGCTCGTCGCATCCTGGGGCTGAAGTAGGTCCCAAGGGTTTGGCTGTTCGCCAATTAAAGCGGCACGCGAGCTGGGTTCAGAACGTCGTGAGACAGTTCGGTCCCTATCCATCGCGGGCGGAGGATATTTGAGAGGAGCTGTCCTTAGTACGAGAGGACCGGGATGGACGTACCTCTGGTGAACCAGTTGTTCTGCCAAGGGCATAGCTGGGTAGCGAAGTACGGACGGGATAAACGCTGAAGGCATCTAAGCGTGAAGCCCCCCTCAAGATAAGATATCCCATTCCGAAAGGAAGTAAGACCCCTTGAAGAAGACAAGGTAGATAGGCCAGGAGTGGAAGTGCAGCAATGTATGAAGCGGACTGGTACTAATCGGTCGAGGGCTTGATCCGCGTGAAGCGGAAGAAGTGGTTGACCAAAAGAAGCGCGAGAGAAACTTTCCAAGGTCTATACAGTTTCGAGGGTGCATAAAGGAAAGAACCCTTGGAGAAAATAGCATAGAATTTCCGGTGGCAATGGCGAAGGGGAACCACCTGTACCCATGCCGAACACAGAAGTTAAGCCCTTTAGCGCCGAAGATACTTGGTGGGTAACTGCCCGGGAAAATAGGTCGCCGCCGGATTCCAT
>NZ_JACRSR010000010.1 GCF_014384795.1 Gehongia tenuis
AATGGCCAGGGTTTTCAGGAAAGAGAAGTAGGGTAGAATTTTGGTGAGGTTTTAGTTCAATGACCAGGTTTCGTTCAGCTTCGGCACGTCATTCAGCAGCTGCTTCGTGTACGCATGCTGCGGATTGAGAATCACTTCGTCCGCAGGCCCGCCTTCCACAAACCGGCCCTTCTCCATGATGTAGATCGTATCACTCACGTAATACGCAAGTCCCAGGTCATGCGTGATGAAGATAATCGTCATCTTCTCCGTGTCCCGCAGCTTCATCAGCATATCCAGGATCGTCGAGCGCGAGCACGCGTCCACCATCGACGTCGGTTCGTCCGCAATCAGAATGTGCGGCTCCCACACGAAGATTCTCGCGATCATCAGCCTCTGCATCTGGCCGCCCGACAGCTCGAAGGGATACTTGTTGTACAGCTCGTCGTACTTCAGGTTCACGAACGTACATGCATTCCTCATGCGCTCCAGCTGCTGCTCTTCCGTCAGATCAGCGTCCACGCCCTTCTTTATGCAGTCCCTGAGCACCGTCTCCACTCGGAAAAACTGGTTGAAAGACGAGAACGGATCCTGGAACACGCCCTGGATGTTCTTCCAGTACGCTTTCCTCTCCTTGCCTTTCTTCAGGTTCCTCAGCTGACCCTTGTAGTACACTTCTCCGCTCGTCGGCGGCAATAGTCCAAGGATCATCCGCGCCGTCGTCGTCTTGCCGCTTCCCGACTCGCCCACGATCGACACGATCTCGCCCTCATGGAACGAGAAATTGATCTTATCCACGGCCGTGATCTTGCTCTTGCCAAATCCAAATTGACGCGTCAGGTCTTTGCCCTGCAGCAGCACTTCGCCGTATTTAGGATGGTTGTTCGCCATTGCTCAAGCCTCCTTCTCATCTGCCGGCGACGGCGGATTCTCGTTGTATAGCTTCCGCAGATGCTCTTCGTCAAAGACGCAGCGGTACACACGGTTGTTGCTTGCATCCCGCATTTCAATGTGGTCGTTCTGGCACTTCTCGTTCGCATACTTGCACCGGTCCTTGAATCGGCATCCCGGCGGCACCTTCTTCAGGTTCGGCGGTGCGCCCGGTATAGCCGTCAGCGCCGCGTGCTTCATCCCTTCCTCAGGCACGATGATCGAGCCCATGAGCGCCTTCGAATACGGGTGGATCGAATCGAAGATAACCTCCGTCGACGTTCCCTTCTCCACGATCTCGCCCGCGTACATCACCATGATGTCGTCCGCCACGTGCCTCAAGAGCGGCAGCTCGTGCGTGATGAAGATCATCGACTTCACGTAGCCCTTGTCCAGAAGCGTCCTCATCATCTTTATAACCGCCTTCTGGCTCGTCACGTCCAATGCGGACGTCGGCTCATCCGCGATCAGAATCCGCGGATTCAGGATCGTCGAAATCGCGATAACCGTTCTTTGCTTCATGCCGCCCGACAGCTCGTTCGGATAGGCGTTCAGCACACGGGGCGGCAGATTCAGCTCTTCGAATTTCGCTTCCGCGATCTTCCTTACTTCATCCGACTTGATCCCCGGCTTGTGCTCCTTCATGATGTCCTCGATGAACTTGATCACTTTCCGCGTCGGGTTCAGCGCGTTCATCGCCGCCTGGGGAATGTAGGCGATCTCCTGTCCCAGGTATTCCGTGCGCAGCTTCTCATAGGGCAGCGTCATCAGGTTCGTGCCATCGATCTCAATCGAGCCACTATCGTAGTGCAGCGGCGGAAAATAGAATCCCATCAGGCTCAAAGCCAGCGTGGATTTACCACAGCCCGACTCGCCCGCGATTCCCATGACCTTGCCTTCCTCCAGGTCCAGGCTCACATCATCCACCGCAAACACGGATTCCTTCAGACGCGTCATGTAATACGTGCGCAGATTGCGTACTTTCAGTATACTCATGATTCGTCAGCTCCTTATCTTGGGATTGAAGATTTCGTCCATGCCCGTGTTCATCATCGTCAGCGCGAAGATGACCAGCGCAATCACCATTGCCGTCGGCACGAACGCCCACCATGCTCCCGAAGTCGGCGCCTCAAACTGCTGCGCCCAGTTCATCATCGTTCCCAGCGAAATCGTGTTGTAGGGCCCAAGGCCTAACATCGAAATCGTGGCCTCGTTCAGTATACCCGAAGAAATCTGACGAATGAACGCCATCATTACGTACGACGCTACATACGGCAAAATGTGCTGCACGATGATCCGCATCGTGCTGTAGCCCGTGATCCTCGCGATGTTCACGTGATCACGCACTCTCAGCGACGCCGTCTGCGCACGCACCGAACGGCAGGTCCACGGCCACGACGTTAGTCCTATGACCAGCGCCGTTACGTAGTACGATCGTGTCGTCACACTCACCGATATCAATATCAGGATAACGATCGAGGGGATAACCGTAAACATGTTCGTGATCGTCTGGATGATATCGTCTATGATACCTCCCACATAGCCCGACCACAGGCCCAGCGTCAAACCGATCGCCGTTGCGATTAGACCGGCCAGTACGCCCACCCACAGCGACGTCTTCGTTCCATACATCAACTCCAGGAACAGGTCACGCCCGAAGTTGTCCGTGCCCAGCACCAGATTGAACTTCTCAAACGTGGCGTCCGCTCCCTGGCCCACCTGCTTCATACCTTCCGTTCCCGGTGCATCATAGATCGTTCCCACCATCTCATACGGATCGGACGTATTCACCAGCGGCACAATGAAGATGACGAGCAGGATGATGACCAGCGTTATCAAGCCAAACATGAACTTTGGCGATCTCACCAATGTCTTTAATGAGTTTTTCATCCGTTAGCCCTCCCCCAACTGCGATGCCTTGATTCGAGGATCGATCAAGCCATAGATTACTTCCAGTACGAAGTTCGCGATCAGAACGCCGATCGTGATCAGCAGCGTACATCCCGATATCAGCGGATAATCCAGGCCGCTGATGCCCTTGAACATGTACGTTCCAATGCCGGGATAGCTGAATACGATCTCCGTCACAAGCGCTCCGCCGACCATCGTGCCCAGCGACACCGCCAAGCCCGTTACCTGCGGCAGCACCGCGTTACGGAACACATACCGCACAATCTTGCGCTCCTTCACGCCCATCAGCTTCGAATACAGCACATAGTCCGCATTCAGCTCGTAAATCGCCATCGACCTCATGCCGATTGCCTGACCGCCGATCCACACCAGCAGCACCGACAGGAACGGCAGCGTCCAGTGATACAGCACCGACGAGATGAATGCCCACGACATCGACGGGATCATCTGGAACGAATAGGCGTTGCCAGTTGGAAAGACCTTCCACTGAATCGCAAACAGATACAGCAATATGATTGAAAACGCGAACGGCGGTATCGAATTGATGAACATCGACAGCGGAAACAATACCTTGTCGAACACACCCTTCTTGTACGCCGCATACGCGCCCAGTATATTGCCCAGGAACCAGCCGATGATGATCGCCGGCAGCTGAATCGCCAGCGTCCACGGCACCGCAGCCGCCAGAATATCGTTCACCTTTCTCGGATACTGCGTGAAGCTCGTTCCCATGTCTCCCTGGAACAGCCCGCCAAGATACAGCCCAAACTGCTCAATCAGCGGCTTATCCAGTCCAAATTCCTTGTTGAACGTCTCGAATATCTTCTTCTGCGAGTTGGTATCACTCATACCCGTCGTCAGGTTACCCAATATAACACTGACCGGGTTTCCTTCGATCATCCGTGGCAGGAAGAAGTTCAATGCCACTGCGATGACCAACGTTATCAGATACCAGATGGTTTTTTGTCCCAGGTACCTAAAATAATGTCCCATGTTTTGCCCTCCGTTCAAAAACTCTTCCTGTTGCTCTCC
>NZ_JACRSR010000011.1 GCF_014384795.1 Gehongia tenuis
GCTCTATTCGCCGTTCGTATGATTTCGCGCATAACCCCCGGAAGTATCTCGCTTAGTGGTGTAAGCTTGCCGCTGCACACCGAAAAATCGCATGACCTCCGGTTTGAATGCCGTGTCGATGTATCCTGTATCTCCCTGTCTTTGCTTGGCGAGGATGAGCCTGACATAGCGCATTCCCTCCTTATCCCATGCCTGTTTTGTCCTTTGTTGTTCCAGCGTCAAATCGTCATCCTCTGGTTCGTGGATGAGTATGATATTATCCGCGTCCTGCTCGATACTCCCCGATTCTCGGAGGTCCGCCATGGTGGGCGCTTTATTGGCCGCATTCCGGTTGAGCTGACTGAGCGCCAGCACCGGAACATTGAGTTCCAGCGACAATTCCTTGAGGCTCCGGGATATCTCGCCCACCTCCGCCGCCCGTGTGTCCGTGCGCTTTACGGAGCGCACCAGCTGCAGATAGTCCACCACCACAAGCCCCAGCCCATCCCTGGCTTTCCTCTCCCGGCATACCGCCTTGATTTCTGCCGCCGTGGCCGCTTTCGTGTTGATGTACAGCGGCAACCTCGTGATGGGCCCCAGTGCCTTTGCCGCTTCCTGCAACTCGTAATCGTTCAGTTTCCCGGTCCGGAACTTGGCGCTGGATACACCCGCCTCCATGGACAGCATCCGCGTCCCGTACTGGATCCGGCTCATCTCCCGCGAGAAGAATTCCACCGGGTGATTTTTGGTTGCAAAGGCCGCCGCGATATATTGCGCAAAAGCTGATTTGCCCACGCCGGGCCGTGCGCCGATCACGGTCATTTCGCCGGGGAACAGCCCTCCGGCCATGCGGTCAAAATCTGCTATTCCAACAGTTACACCAACGTCCTTGCCCGCCATCCGGTCATCCAGCATGGCCCAGGTTTCGGCCATAACGGCGCCCATGCTTTCGTCCTCGTCCACGCCGTCCACCATGTCCTGGAGCGCCTCAAGCGCCTTGCCTATGGTCTCTCCGGTATCCCTTTCGGCGTCGTCCGCCGCCCGCGTAATCGCGGTGGAGAGCGCCAGGAGGCGCCGTCTTTTGGATGCGTCCTTGAGCGCCGCCACGTAGTGTTCAGACCATTGGCTGTGCGGCACAAACTGCATGGCTTCCATGGCTTTGACCAGTGCGTCCGTGTCCATTTCCAGTTTCCCGCCCAGGGTCACAAGATCGATCATCTCCCCCGCATCGTACATCCGCGCCATGGCCTCAAAGGCTTTGCGGTAGCTTGCCTGCGTGAAATCCTCCGGCCTTATTTTGGGGATCAGGCTGTGTCCGCTCTCGTGGCTGAGCAGCCCCCCGATGACCGCCTGTTCGGCCTCTATGTTCGCCCATTTGCTCATGCTCTCGCCCTCCTATGGCAC
>NZ_JACRSR010000012.1 GCF_014384795.1 Gehongia tenuis
TACGGGATCAAACTGGATGAAATCTTGTGCCGGAGATTAGGGGTACCGGCATAAATGGGGGAAGGGAGAACAAGCGTGGGGGAACAAAGGCAAGCGATCAACTACATGCTGGAGATCAACCGCTTCTACGACTTTTTGGAGACCCATGAGCTCTCGGCGCCGGCCATTGCCCTATGGCATGGTCTGATCTATACCGCCAATAAGGCGCGCTGGGCGGTGGAGTTCGCCGCTTCCATGGCGATCCTGGAGGCGAGAACAGGGCTGGAGCAGCGGGCCATTAAGAAGGCACGTGAGGAGCTGCAAAGGGCTGGTCTTATCTCCTATGAGGCGGGGAACGGAACCAGGGCCACAACCTATAGGGTGTGCTATCTCCAACTGGAAGGCACAAAAGATGCGCTGAATCGCGAGGATGAAGCCCAGGACGCCACCCCAAACAGCGCCGAATCGGATACAGAATTGCAGCCAAATTGCGGCCAAATTGTACCCCCCTACAAATCGGATGCAGATTTGCAGCAGATTTGCAACGAATCTGTCGCGGATTTGTACCCCCATAATAAACTAAACGAAACGAAACAAGAAGATATATATATACTACGCGTGCGCGAGGCGGTGGCCTGCATCGAGAAAGAACTCAGGCAGACAGCTAACGGCATAGCCATGGAGAGCATCGAGGCCTTTTTGCGGGAGGGCGTGGATATAGAACTCATCAAGTGGGCGATAAGCGAAGCGGCGAAACGGGATAAGCGGTCCTGGGGCTATGTGGAGCGCATCCTCCAGAACAAGCTCTCCAGCGGCGTCAGGACCCTGGAGGATATGGGCGAGAGCGTGAGGGACGGACCTATGCCCAAGGGACCGCCAAGAGGCTATCCCTACAAGCCGCTGCCTGTGCCATAGGAGGGCGAGAGCATGAGCAAATGGGCGAACATAGAGGCCGAACAGGCGGTCATCGGGGGGCTGCTCAGCCACGAGAGCGGACACAGCCTGATCCCCAAAATAAGGCCGGA
>NZ_JACRSR010000013.1 GCF_014384795.1 Gehongia tenuis
TACGGGATCAAACTGGATGAAATCTTGTGCCGGAGATTAGGGGTACCGGCATAAATGGGGGAAGGGAGAACAAGCGTGGGGGAACAAAGGCAAGCGATCAACTACATGCTGGAGATCAATCGCTTCTACGACTGGCTGGAGACCCATGAGCTCTCGGCGCCGGCTATTACGTTGTGGCATGGGCTGATCTATACCGCCAATAAGGCGCGCTGGGTGGTGGAATTTGCCGCTTCCATGGCGATCCTGGAGGCGAGGACAGGACTGGAACAGCGGGCCATCAGGAAGGCCCGTGAGGAGCTGCAAAGAGCTGGTCTTATCTCCTACGAGGCGGGGAACGGAACCAGGGCCACAAGCTATAGGGTGCGCTATCTCCAACTGGAGGATACAAACGATGCACCGAATCGCGAGGATGAAGCCCAGGACGCCACCCCAAACAGCGCCGAATCGGACACAGAATCGCGGCAAAATTGCGGCCAAATTGTACCCCCCTACAAATCGGATGCAGATTTGCAGCAGATTTGCAGCGAATCTGCCGCGGATTTGTACCCCCATAATAAACTAAACGAAACGAAACAAGAAGATATATATATACTACGCGTGCGCGAGGCGGTGACCTGCATCGAGAAAGAGCTGAGGCAGACAGCTAACGGCATAGCCATGGAGAGCATCGAGACCTTCCTGCGGGAGGGCGTGGACATAGAGCTCATCAAGTGGGCGATAAGCGAAGCAGCGAAACGGGATAAACGGTCCTGGGGCTATGTGGAGCGCATCCTCCAGAACAAGCTCTCCAGCGGCGTCAGGACCCTTGAGGATATGGGCGAGAGCGTGAGGGACGGACCTATGCCCAAGGGGCCGCCAAGAGTCTATCCCTACAAACCGCTGCCAGTGCCATAGGAGGGCGAGAGCATGAGCAAATGGGCGAACATAGAGGCCGAACAGGCGGTCATCGGGGGGCTGCTCAGCCACGAGAGCGGACACAGCCTGATCCCCAAAATAAGGCCGGA
>NZ_JACRSR010000014.1 GCF_014384795.1 Gehongia tenuis
TCCATGTGTCCGCCCCGCTCCAACTGCCGGAAGGGTACCGGATCAGCGCTGAGTGTGATATCTACCTAAGCGACGGCAGGAGCATCACACCGGACCAGCGGCGCAAGGCATGGGCGCTCCTCGGGGATATCGCCAATTACAACGGGGATGATGGCAAGGCCCTGAACGAGACCCTGAAAGCCAAGTTCTGCGCGGAGCATGGGGTGGAACACTTCTCGCTCTCGAATGCGGACAGAACCACGGCGAGAGAGTACATCACTTTCCTGATCAACTTCTGCCTGGCATGGGATATCCCCTGCTACGACAGCCTGCTCAACCGCACGGACGACATAGACCGCTATTTGTACCTGTGCCTGTACCACCGCAAATGCTGTCTGTGCGGCAAGAAAGCGGACCTGCATCATGTGGACACGGTGGGCGCAGGCAGAGACAGGCGTAAAATCCACCACCTGGGGCTGCTGTCGGAAGCCCTGTGCCGGAAGCATCACAATGAGGTGGGCAGGATCGGACAGCAGACCTTTGACGACAAATACCATATCTACGGGATCAAACTGGATGAAATCTTGTGCCGGAGATTAGGGGTACCGGCATAAATGGGGGAAGGGAGAACAAGCGTGGGGGAACAAAGGCAAGCGATCAACTACATGCTGGAGATCAA